>JBGUED010000278.1:0-4027 GCA_041821525.1 Candidatus Aminicenantaceae bacterium
ATGGCAGCGGTGTCTTCCTCAAGATCGAGGATCCCCGCCCCACGGTCGCTCACCTCGGCAGGGCGGAGGGGGATCGTCGACTCTCCATCCAGGCGGGCCCAGTAAGAGGGCCAAACCAGGCGGTTGGGGACGAGGCGTCCGAGTGAGTCCCGAACAAAGACCGGCTCCTCGATGTGCGGGAGGTCCGTCGCCCAATCGGCGATCCCGTAGATGCCCAGGCGGTTGGCCCGGGAGGTGCGTACCCGGGTGCCTTCCTTGTCCGGGACCGGACCCGAGTGGCACACTGTGCAGGCGAGGCGCTCGAAATGTACCGCAGGGAAGCCCGCGTGCCTGGGACGGGGGGCACCCAGATGCCCGGCGGTCCCCACCCTCCCATGGGATCCATCTTCGCCCAGGTGACAGCCCCGGCAGCTGAAAGCGGCAGCCTCGGGATGACCATACTCCTCGGCCTCACCTGCATATCCGCGCGCCATCCGGTGAGTCAGATCATGCCGGTGGCAGTCCACACACCCGATCCCGGCCGCTGCGTGCACGTCTTGGGTTACTTGATAACGATTCCGGCCCACGGGAGTGACCGAGTGGCAGGTCAGGCATCGCCCGTCCTCCACCTTGTCCCCGATATCGAAGAATACGCGGTGCTTGGAATCGAAGATCTCAGGCCTGTAGAACACGTTGGGGACCACGGCCCATTCGGTGTCGTCGGGATTCGGCCCATCGAAGATGTCCCAGGTCGCGGGAAGCCGGGATGCCATGCCGCTCACCTCTCCCAGGCCGGAAGCCGCGGTAGCCCCCCAGCGGAAGTTCTCACGCAGGACCTGCTTGGCCCACTCGCTGTGGTTCTGGATCCGCCCGGCATTGTGGCAGCCCATGCAGTTGATCTCCAGGGTCCCGGAGACCTCCCAGCGGGAATCGGGCGTGAACTCCTCCACCGGGACCTCGCTCCGGCCCCCGCCCGTCATGTGGCGTGCAAAGAGGAGCGTGAAATCCCAGGGTGAGAGCCCCAGATCTTCCGGGTGCCACACCCCTTCCCAATCCCGGTAAGACAGCGGCAGGACCGTCCCCGTCTTGGGATCCAGCCAGAGCCAGGGTTCGCCGGCCCGCCCGCCCGGTTCCGTGGAATCCGCATTAAAATGCAGCCCCTGCTGGATGGTCCCATAGTCGTGGCAGGGCGCACAGGTATACCGGTGGGAATAGGGCAGGCTGTAGGATTCGGAGGGTAGAATGGGCTGGTCAAACTCGTCCTTGAGGGGCAGCAGGTGCACGGGTGTGGCCTGGCTCCCGTCCCAGGCATGACGGTTTTTTTCGACCTGGCCGGCCCGGACAACAGCCGGCAGAACCAGGACCAGAATGGCCAGGAGCAGCGGGGCGATCGTCGGGCGTCTCATGCTTTGAACTGGCCGGGAGGGAAATACAGCAGGCGCCGGGATTCCACGGCCTCATTGACCTTGAGCACTGCCACGGCGGTCTCATACCCCACCTCGGGGGGGCAGTTCAGCGGGATGTCGTGGCGGATGGCGTTGAAGAAGTTCTCCAGATGAGGCTGGTGGGCTGGCTTGGCCAGCTCCACCGGCAGGGGCCAGCGTCCGGCCTCGGCCGTGACCCGCACGTCCAGAAAGATATTGCGAGTGTCCACCTTCTGGATGGGCGGCTTCTCCACCTGCAGGAGGCCCTCCTTGACCAGGGAGTCCCACTCCGGTGCATGGGCCTCACGCATGGCCCAATTGCCGCGCTGAGGCACCTCAGAGATCACGAGGGAGCCGTCGTCTCCCATGAACGCTTCATAGAATCCGCCGTGCTTGGTGGTGGTCTGCACCTGGTACATGGCACGCGCCATCCCCTGTTCCGTCTGGAACTCGTAGATCATCATCACATTGTCGTACCACTCGCGATCCTTATAGTAATCGCTCCCGCCGCTGGCCAGGACTGTGGAGGGATTCACGCCGAACACCCAGCTGAACAGATCGATCTGATGGGAGCCCAGGTCCACGATGGGGCCACCGGCGAAGCGCTTGTACCAACGCCAGTTGCGGAACGCGATCATGGATGTGTAGCCGTACTGCTCCAGTTTTTCGGAGGGGATGGCATAGAGTTTGTTCCAGCCTCGCATGTCCGCCTTGGCCCGGTTCCACTGGGCATAGGCCTGGGAAACCCGGCCCAGTATCCGTTTCTCCCGGATCAGGGTATCGATGGCATGCAGGTAGCGGGGATTGCTGCGGCGCTGGTGTCCGATCTGGAGCAGCTTGCTCGTCTTCCTGGCGGTCTGGACCATGCTCCGCGCCCGGTTCAGGGAGTTAGACATCTCTTTCTCGCAGTAGACATGCAGGCCCGCTTCCAGGCAGGCGTTGGCATGGGTGGCATGCATCCAATCGGGAGTGGCCACGATGGCCGCATCCAGATCCTTTTCCTTGGCCAGGAGATCCCGGTAATCCTCGTACACGTTGACCTCATGCCCATATTTTTTGAGGTAACGGCTGGAGTAGCGTTGGCTGTACTCCCAGATGTCACACACGGCCTTGAAGCGGATACCCGGGATGCGCAGGCAGGATTCTATCAGGATCCGGCCCTGCTCCCCGGCCCCGATCACGGCCACATTCAATTCGTCCGGGCTGCTTTCCGTTTCCTGGGAAAGAGCGAAGCTGCGTGCGGAAAGCCGGCTGCCCGCCACAGCCATCCCCAGACCCGCCGAGGCTGAGGTCCTGAGAAAATCCCTGCGGCTCAGTCCGGGGCCTTTGGTGTTCTTGCTGTCGTTATCCATTGTCCCTCTTCAACGAGCCGCCTCACTCAGGCGGCGTCCTCAGCGATTGTACCACCCCTCAGCCCTGTCCTCAACCGCTTTTTCAGGTCTTCATGTCCTTATCAAAGGTTACGTCCGAGGGCGCGAAGTTGATGGATCTGACGTACTCCGCAGATTCCTGAGCCCCGAATTCCCTGTCCATGCCGTTGTCTTCCCACTCCACCGAGAGCGGTCCAGGATAGCCGATGGCATTGAGCTCGCGGATGATATCCTCGAAGTTGACATCGCCATGTCCCAGGGAGCGGAAGTTCCAGCCCCGCCGCAGGTCACCGAACGGCAGGTGCGAGCCCAGTATACCGGATCTGCCGTCCAGCGTCACAGCCGCATCCTTCATGTGGACATGGTAGATGCGGTCCCCAAACTCCCGAATAAAGAGGTGGGGCTCAAGGCCCTGCCAGAGCAGGTGGCTGGGATCGAAATTGAAACCCAGGGCAGGCCGGCGTCCGAACACTTCCAGCAGGTGCTGAGCCGTGTAGAGGTCGAAAGCGATCTCTGTGGGATGCACCTCCAGCCCGAACCGGACGCCGCACTCATCGAACACGTCCAGGATGGGGGTCCACAGGCGCACAATCTCCTGGAAACCCTCCTCGATCATCTCGTCCGTGGTGGGCGGGAAGGAATACCAGAAGGCCCAGATGGGCGAGCCCATGAAGCCGTTGACCACGCCGCACCCCATGGCCTGGGCAGCGCGGGCCGTGAGCTTCATCTCCTCAGCAGCCCATGTTCGCAGCTCTTGGGGATTGCCCTGGACCTCCTCCGGGGCAAAGCCATCCAGGCGGGAATCGTAACGGTCCCCCACGCACTGTCCGGACAGATGAGCGCCCAGGGCCCAGCATTTCAGGCCGTGCTTCTCCAGCGTATTTTTTTTTGCCTGCACATAGTCCGGGTCCGCGGCCGCTTTTCTCACCTCCATGTGATCGCCCCAACAGGCGATCTCCAGGCCGTCATATCCCCAATCCGCAGCCTTGCGGCAGATCTCCTCGAAGGTCAGGTCCGCCCACTGTCCCGTAAACAGAGTTACCGGTCTTGCCATGCTTCCTCCTCACTCAACTAAAATCCACCCACACAGCGCCCTTTTCCGAGCTCTCCACGCATTTCTCGATGTAGCGCACGCCTCGGATCCCCTCCCCGGCATCGGGAAAATCCCGCTCATCCTCGGTCAGCTCCAAACCGGCGATCTTCTTGGCCAGCGCGGGAATGAACGTGGAGTACAGGTTGGCGAAGGCCTCGAAG
>JBGUED010000279.1:0-3996 GCA_041821525.1 Candidatus Aminicenantaceae bacterium
GCAGATGCCGCGGGCGGCGCAGCGGCCGGCCTCATCTCTGCCCGTTTCCACAACACGCTGGCAGAGGTGATCGCCGCAGCCGCACACAGAGCCCGGGAGGAGCAGGGGCTTGACATTGTGGTTCTCTCAGGGGGAGTATTCCTAAACCGCACGCTCCTCGAAAAGGCTGAGGCGCTGCTTATCGAGGACGGATTCAGGGTCCTGCGGCCCCTCCTCTACTCGCCCAATGACGAGTCCATATCCGTGGGCCAGATCGCCTTTACGCTGCACCATTTGCATAATAAAGGCTTATAATAAAGGGTTGGTTATTCCAGTTTGTCGATGCGGATCTTGATGCCGCCGAAAAAGGAAAGGACCAGGTTGGCCAGCAGCCCATAGAGAAATCCCAGGGCGCCCATGCCGCCGAATCCGAAGATGCCGCCCAGCAGGCCGTAGACCACACCTCCGAAGAGCGAGCCGTGCATGGACTGGATGCCAGGCGGCAGTGACCGCACGATCCCCATGAAGAAGTTCGAAATGCCCACGAACACGCCCAGGATGATCCCCACGATCGTGCCGAAGATGCCCATAAAAAGGAGCAAAGACATGGGATCCACCCGCCGGATCAGAAGGTTGGGCCCCCCGTCATCCGGAAAGACCGCACCGTCTGCACCACCGAACAGTTCCTGCTCCGGCCCCTCGAACTGCGGAAAAATGGTGTCCTTTTCTGCCGAGGTCACGCTCTTGAAAGCCGCTTCGTCCTCGGTGAACTCCTCAGTGAGGGGCGGTGCTGGCGTTGCCGCGCCTGCGGCCTCCTCCCTGTCCACAGCTTCCTTGGCCCGTTCCAGGGCCTCGCATTCCGGGCAGTCCTGCGACGGCGAGACCAGCTCGCATCCGCATTTATCGCACTGGAACTCTCCCTTGGTCAGGTTCCCGCCGCAGTAGTCGCAGGCCTCGTTCTTGATGTCGTTCTCGAATCCGCAGTAGATGCAGATGGCCTGGCCCTGCTGGAGCGTGGGCGGTTTGGCTTCCACCCAGTCAGTGCCGTCGTAGTGGTACCATTTGCCGGTCTTGGCACCGATCGTCCAGCAGCGGCCGTTCTTGTCGGTGAGGCGTAGCTGTTTGAGCCGATCCTTGAACTCGCGTTCGGAGATCTTCTCCTGCTGGTAGTCTTTTCGGAGCTGAACAAACTCGCTCTCGACCTTCTTGAATCGTTCTTCCATGGGCTGTTTCATTATACATCGAATATGCCGGACAGGCTACCTATTCGGGAAAATAATGGAAACGACCGAAAGCCTTCATTTTTAACAAGTTGGAAGACCTCTCCGAGAGTTGTTCCCAGGGATAATTTTTTCAGCTTCAGGGGATGGCGGAAACAGCAGACCTGTAATTGATTTGTTTTCAACATGTTCTGTAAGTTACTGATAACACTTTACTTACGTCTGGTGCCCAAATGTTGTGCAAACTGTTGTATGTGCAACAAACATAGAAACATAGCGGTTATTCAAAGGGGTTATATCCACACGATTTCCACATTTTTTGTGCAAATCTTTTCTTGTCCTGGAGAACCCCAAAATGAGGCCCGAGGGTCGACTGGCGGCACTTAGAAGAGCGGGCGCAGGAGGTCCAGCAGGCTGGTTCCTATGACGGGAGCGGGTATGAACGAGAGCGCAAACACGCCCAGGGTCACGTAGGCGATGAGGCGCCGTCGCGGATCGAGCGGGACGTGCTCGTCCTGCACTGGCGGATGCCGAAGCCCCAGGATCCCGATGAGGAGGGCCCATATGAACCACCCGGCAAAAAAGAAAATCCCCATGAACAGAAAGGCGGCGATCACAAAGGGCGCCAGCCTGCGCGTGCGGGATCCGAACAGGGCATACATCATGTGGCCGCCATCCAGCTGGCCGATGGGGAAAAGATTCAGGGCAGTGACCAGAGCCCCGACCCAACCGGCGAAGCCCACCGGGTGCAGCACGATGTCGTGGCCCGGGGGGATGTTCCCCAGGAACAGAGGTGCGAGCAACTTGAAGAGCAGCGGCTCGCCAAAGAGGATGCTCTCCTCGATCGGAAGCGCAGGCACCACCTTGGCGTGCGCCAGTCCATAGGCCACGGCCGGGATCGTCAGGATGAACCCGGCCAACGGGCCGGCCACTCCCACGTCGAAGAGCTGATGCTTGCGCGTTATGGGAGAGCGGATCCGGATGAACGCCCCCATGGTGCCGATCAGGTTGGGCAGGGGAATAAAGAAGGGCAGCGTGGCGTTCAGGCCGTAGTAACGGCAGGTCATGTAGTGCCCCATCTCATGGGCCAGGAGGATCCCGCAGAGCACTAACATGTACATGAGGCCCAACATGATCACCTGGGGCTCCCAGAGCATCTCGATGCCGATCTCGAGGAGCTCCCCTGCCTCGAGTGCGTTCGCGTACACATAGCTGAGGCTCCAGGTCGAGACCCCCATGGCAAAGGTGGAAATGAGGGTCAGTACAAAGAGGAGCACATTGAGCCAGATGCGGTCCTTGTCAAAGAAGGAGGGCTTGCGCCGCATGTAATGGAAGCCAGGCGAAGGAGTCTGAGGAGGGTGTGGAGGATGTTGTGAAGGCTGGAAATGGGACGGGAACGGCGGATCAGACGGAGGCCCGGGCGGCTGCGGGGGCGATGAGGATGATGGTGGATCAGACGGAGGCGCAGGCGGATTCGAAGTGGGGTTGTCTTGCGGCATATCAGCCAAAAAAATAGGAGTGATACACATCACTCCTATTTCGATTCGACAAGAAACTAAGCTGAGCTAGTTTCTTATGTGCTTAACCGTGGATGCCTTTATACTTGACTTCGAGCTCTATGTGCGACTCTTTGTGGTCGGGATCAGGAACACAGGCGTCGGTCGGGCAGACAGCGACACACTGCGGCTCGTTGAACACGGGCACGCACTCGGTGCACTTGGCGGCCGCGATCTCATAGATCTCCTCGCCGGCAGTGATGGCTTCGTTGGGGCAATCCGGCTCGCAGGCACCGCAGCTGATGCACTCTTCATTGATTAATAAGGCCATTGAATTCCTCCTGAAAAATTAAGACACTATTATAATCGTTTTCGTGACATTTGCAAGAAAAGAGGCTACTTTTTTTGTTCCAGTTTCAGGATCTCGGCGGGCGCCTGGGAGCCAAAGTAGGAGCCGGGAAATTCCTCCTGCAGCCGGGTGTACGCCGCGATGGCCAGGTCGATGTCGTTGCGGGCGGCCAGGACCTGGGCCTTGCGATAGAGGACGATGTCCATGGCATAGGCCTTGGGCCTGTCGCGCTCCATCTCCTCGAATATGGTCAGGGCATCGTCGTATTTTTTCTGAAGGAAGTAGATCTGTCCCAGGAGGTCCCGGGACTGGTAGTAGATCAGGTCTTTTTTCGAGGCGGGGATCTGCTGCAGGGTATCGAGGGCCCTGTCTGCGTTGCCCATCTCGAAGTTGTAGGTGGCGGCCTTCAGATAGGCCAGGCGGCCGTATTTGCTCTTGGAGCCGAGCTGTTCCAGCTCGCCCAGCTTGGACGAGTCAGTCTTGAGTTCTTCCTCGAGAATGAGGATCTGTCCCAGGAGGTCGCTCTGCTTGTGGGCCTGGATTCCCTGAATGGTCTTGATGCTGACAAAGACCAGCGTAAGCAATGCGATGGCTACGGCGCCGATCAGCAGCTCGCGCCGGTATGATGTAAACAGCTCTAACAGTTTCTTTATGAGATTGACGAACTCGTCTGTCTTGATCCGCTTCTTTAGCTTCTTCTTCATCCGATACTCCTCTGAGCCCCCTTTTTAGCACAATCCTTCCAAAACCGCAATATCACTCAGGGGGCAACAGCAAGGGGAGGCTAAGACGGGACAGAAAAAGAGCGACAAAACGGAAAGGAAAAAAGGGAAGGGAAAAAAGGGAGTAAAAAGGGAAGGGAAAAGGGAAAGGAAAAAGGGGAGTGGTACATTTAGACCTCTAAATGTACCACTCCCCTTTTACTCCCACTCCCCTTTTTTGCTTCTCCCCT
>JBGUED010000280.1:0-3980 GCA_041821525.1 Candidatus Aminicenantaceae bacterium
TGCCAATCCTTATGTAGCCGGAGACAGTATAGAAAAAGCCATCAGTGCCGCCAAAGGTTTCTGGGACGAGCGCAAGATCTGCTCCACCATCGACCTGTTGGGAGAAGAGATCGAAAACGACGAAGAAGTCGATTACACGGTGGGCGTGTACTCACGGCTGATCGATGCGCTGGGAGAACAGGAGTTCGCCACCATCTCGCTCAAGCCCACTCAGCTCGGCAGCCACCGCTCGACCGAGCACTGCCAGAATGTGATCGAGGGGATCGTCGCCCATGCCGAGAAATACGGCACCAAGGTCACCTTGGACATGGAGGATCACACCCTGACCGACATGACCCTGGAAATCTTTCGGAACATCAAGCATGACCATCCCACCTTTGGGACGGTGATTCAGTCGCGCCTGTTCCGTACCGACGAGGACATCAAATCTTTGGCCGGACTCAATGCCCGCATCCGCCACTGCATCGGGATCTACAACGAGCCCAAGGACGTCGCCCTGCAGCACAAATCCGAGATGAAAAAAAAGCTGCTCGAGCAGGTCGAAGTGCTGTTCAAAGAGGGGCACTACCCGGAGATCGCCACTCATGACAAGGCCGTGCTGGACGAGGCCATCAACATCGCAGAGCGGTTGAACATGAAAAAGGACCAGTACGAGGTCCAGATGCTGATGGGAGTCCCCATGGGGGATTACCAGGACCAGCTGATCAATAGCGGCATCCGTGTGCGCCTCTACGTGCCCTTCGCGGAAAAGTGGGTGTATGCGACGGCCTATGCCAAGCGCCGGCTGGCTGCCAATCCTGCCATGGCCATCTACATCACCAAAAACCTGCTGCAGAAGATCACCGGCAAACGGTAATAAAACAAAGAAATAAAGGGGAGAAGAACTAAAGGGGAGGGAAATAAAGGGGAGTGGTACATTTAGAGCCCTAAATGTACCACTCCCCTTTAATTTCTCCACTCCCCTTTAATTAATCTTTCAGCTTGTGGCCGCAGTGCGGGCAGGCCTTCCAATCCTCTTTCGTGGGCTTGCTGCATCCCGGGCAGATACTGTGCATGGAGCCGCCGCAGTAGGGACAGAAGGCGAATCCGGGAGACACCGGCTTCTGACACTGCGGGCAGGGCAGGGCTGCCGCCGCTTCTTTGGGCGGGGCCTTCCCCGGATCGGAGCGCACGATCAGATAGATCAGGAGTCCGATCAGGTTCCCGATAAACACCAGCAGCGCCCATAAGACACCGTTCATGCCTCGGCTTTCCGCGTCCCTGTAGACCCAGATGACCACAGCGATCCAGACCAGGAAGAGGACGAACGAGACGAAAGACAGTCCAGAGGTGCGGGGGAACCAGGGATTGTTACTGATCGCACTTATCCCTGGCATCTTGACTATGTGAGCCGCTCCTGTAAACAGGCCCAGAGGGGCCAGGATCAGCGGTGTCATTCGCAAACTCAGGAATACGATCACCAAGACTAAAAGGATGAGACCGACGGTCTTTCCTGTAGATGTGGCCATGTTATACCTCCTCGATCATGTCCCCAAGGCTCTGGGACATGCCGCTCAATTTATTCAAGATATTGTGACATTCAAGTTCAGGATGCATGTGCATCTCCATTATTCCATTCCGGTTGTGATCCCTTCCTGCGCAGGGCCCGGATCAGTATGGGCGCAAACACCAGCATGGCTGCGTTCTGGAGGAGCAGCGCGACAAAGGTTGAAGCCAGGAAGGAGCCGGTCTTGTCCAAGACGTCCTGCAGGCCCGAGGCCATGATCAGGGATGTGAGTACAACCAGGACCGGGATGGCCGCCCAGATAAACCGGGGAATGGATAACGATTCCCAGCGGGAAGGCAGGGGCGTGGCCGGAATGCGGCGGGCCGCGTCAGCATTCTGGAGGAGCGTCCGGACTTGGTGGTCGATCCTATCCGATGGAGCAGGGCGCGGCAGGTCTCCCACGCCTCGACGGATGGCCTCAACACTCTCCAGGAAACGGGCACATCTTTCGCAGCGGACTATGTGCTCATCCATATTTTGACGCACATCCGGCGCAAGCTCCTGTCCGGTGTCGTCGATGACCAGATGTCGAATGTCTTTACAGTGCATTGTTGACTCCCTCGATCACGGTCTGCGGCTGATAGGCCGCCAATTCCTTCTGGAGGCGGCGGACGGCGCGGTACATCAGGGACTTGACCGTGCCTATGGGTATCCCCAGGATGTCGCAGATCTCCGCCTGCTTGAAGCCCGATACTTCCTTGAGCACAAAGACCTGCCGCTGCCTCTCCGGCAGCTGGTTGATGGCCTGGTCAAGGTCGCGGCCCAGGTCCGACCTGAAGCCGGCGTCCCGCATGCCCGATGCTCCCTCTTCGACATCCCCTTCCGCCTCGATCTCTGTTTCCTTGTGTCTGTGGAGGAGAAAGACGCTGCGCACTTTTTTCTTGCGCAGGTTGTCCCGGTGCAGATTGGTAACGATGGTGAAGATCCAGGTCTTGAGACTCTGCATGTTGACCTTCTCCGGGAGATACCGGATGATCCGCAGCCAGGCCTCTTGGAACAGGTCTTCGGCTTCTCCCCGGTTTCGGGTCAGATAATAGGCGAAGCTGAAGACTGCCGACCGGTACAGGTCATAAAGCTCTTCGAAACAGGGCGGGGCCTCCCATATGGGATCGGGGGCTGTCCGGCCGTTGTCTCTCGTCACGCAGGTCTCCATCGCTCTCCTGAAGTCACTAGCATAAACGTTTCTACCGCCGAAAAGTTCTAGCTGAGATTATACATGAAATCTCCTTTTAGGGCGTGAGTGGCGGGGGTGGTTGGATGGCCTAGCGGCGGGGGCCGCCTTTTTTAGGTGGAGGGTCCCAGGTCTCGTCGATCTCCAGGATGGCCACCTGGCTCAGGTCGGAGGTGCCCAATCCCAGCTGTTCGGCATTGTCCAAGGTGGGCCGGATGGTTTCGGGATCGAATCCGGGATCACGCGGCTGGAGGATCTTCTGGGCGCAGTAGGCATCCAAGGCTACCACATCGCCGCTCAAAACCATCCGGTTGATGCCGGTCTTGATCTTGGCGCCCGGAGCGGAGAGGAGAGGCCCGTTTCCGATCATGATGTGCCGGGCATCTACGATGGTGAGCTCCGGCTTGATGAGTGCCGCCACATAGGGAAGCTCCCTCACAAAAGCTTCAGACAGGTTGGGATTGCGGTGCAGCCAGCCCCGGGTGCCGGCATTCCACCGGCCCTCCATGGCGCCGAAGTTGTTCTTGATGGCGCAGGTCATGAAAGCGCTGGAGTGGCGCTTCAGGTTGCACAGGCTGACGACGACCGGAGCCTCATACACCGCCCGGTAGATCTCGAAGTCCGGAATCGACTCATCCCACTCCGGGAGCCGGGCGTGATGATGCGGATCCGGTATCTGCTCAAAATTCAAAAGTTCCGCACCGGCGCCGTTCACGGCATTGGCCAGATCCAGGGCCTCGTAGATCAGGTCCTGGTCCTCGCCGCCCTGATCGCCGACCTGGACCTGTGAGGTGTGCTCACGCAATAAGTAGATCAGCTCTGTAATGCACTCCGGATCGGACATGGTGGGGAACAGGGGCGCGGTAGTATCGCCCTCTCTCAGCACCAGGTTGGGCTTGATCAGAACTCTGTCGCCGGAGTCGACGAGCCGACCCAGGCCTCCCAGGGCCTGCAGCCCCTTCCTCAGCATGGTCGGGAGATCGCTGCCCTGAATGCACACCAGCCGCGGCCGGCCCATATCATCTACGAACGGATTGGAGCGTGACTCGCGGCGGGGGGCTCGGCATTTTGGCGGTCTACGCTGTGGCACTTCAGGTCACCCTGGTCCGCGAGGCGTTTGAAGAAGTTGCGGGGGGCACCGTCAGAGAGGTCTTCGCTGCCGGCGAACTCACTGTTGGCCAGGCGGATCCGATCGATCTCGTTGACCTTGCGCTTGGCATAGGCCAGCGAACCGGCCCCGACCAGGGCCACGAGGATCGCGAC
>JBGUED010000281.1:0-3977 GCA_041821525.1 Candidatus Aminicenantaceae bacterium
CGTTGACTTCACCGTGCCAGTGCGGAGCGAGATCTCGAAAAAGCAGATCGAAGAGATCCGGGAGAGCATAAAGAAGCTCAAGGAAAAGGACCTGGATGCCTCCGAGAAGCAGGAGGAGCTGGAAAGGATCGAGAAGGTGATCGCGCAGATGAACAAGCAGTTGGAAGAGCGCCATGAACACGGATATACGTACTCCTACCGGCTGCACACCGAACCGCTGCACATCGAGATGATACACAAAGGGGAAGGCGAGGCCCTTAAGGATGTCTATTTTGTGGGTAAGAAAGAAAACTACTCCGTCGGCCTGGTCGATGACGAGGGTACATTGTCACTCTATTTTCATGGCGATGGTGATGCAGCCAGCAAAGAAGACTACGAGAAGGTTGTCCAGGGAATGATAGAGAATCTCCCCGAGGGATATAAGATCTGGACCGAGTTTGACGAGGACAAAGACAGCTTCAGCATCAAGATCAAGGGAGAAGAAGATGTAGACATTTCCTCGGATGTCTTCAAGAAGCTGATGAAGGTGCTGAGGGAAGAATTGGATAAGATCAAGAAATAGCCCGAGCTATTCGGAACCGGGATCCCTTTCCCCGGCCAGATCCACCTTAGGGACATCGGCCACACCGACCTCTTCGATCTCGAAGTATTCCGCCTGTGTGAATCTGAAGAGGTTGGCGATGAGGTTGGAGGGGAAGACCTCGATACGCGTGTTGAGGTCCCGCACGTTGCCGTTGTAGAAGCGGCGGGCCGCCTGGATGCGGTCTTCGGTGTTGGCCAGTTCCCGCTGCAGCTCCAGGAAATTTTCGCTCGCCTTCAGTTCCGGGTAGCCCTCGGATACGGCAAAGAGGCTTCGCAGTCCCTGTACCAGCACATTCTCGTCTGCGGCCTGGCTGGCAGGGGACCCCGAGGAGCTCACTGCGCGTGTGCGGGCTTCGGTAACTGTCTCGAACACCTGCTTCTCATGGGCCACATACCCCTTGACGGTCGCGACCAGGTTGGGGATCAAGTCATACCGCCTCCTGAGCTCCGTTTCGATCCCGGCCCAGGAATCCTTGAGGTGCTGACGCAGCCTGACCAGCGAGTTGTAGATGCTGATGATCCATATCAATATGAGGACTGTCAGCCCGATGAGAATATACAGCGCTTCCATGCTGCCTCCTTAGGTCATTCGCCGGTCAGGGCGGCTGTTTCTGCTAACTTCTTCTTGACGTAACCGGGGAGCCGTTCCAGGATGCCCTGGATCACGGCAAAGGCCTCGTCGAAATCCTCTTCCTTGAACCGCCGGCCGCGCCAGGCCATGATATCCTCATTTTCGAATTGGACATGGAATCTGGGTGCTTCCATGAGGAAGGCCATCATCTGCTGGTGGATCACGTCATAGGCCCAGCGTTTCTCCGGTGCCTTGACAAAGAACTTGCGGCTGAACTCTGCAGACTCGAAATCTATGTCGTCCATCCCGAAAAAATCCGAGACCTTGTCAAAGACATTCTCGGGCCGGATGTAGAGCGGCTTGAGTGCCAGCGGGCTTTGAAGGACGAGGGCGGAGTGGTTATGGACCTGCCGGCTTTTTCCGTGACCCGTCACATAGTGATAATCAAAGGCGGTCACATCCCTCCCGTCCCGGCTGCCGTGCATGATGTTGTAGGCCCACCGGCTGTGGCCGCGCCGCAGGCACTTGAATGCCGGGTATCGAGCGCTCATCCCCTTATCTCTGTCCGGTGTGAAATTCCAGCCCAATGATGCGGCATAGGCCTTCAGCTTTTTTGTACGTTCGAGAGAGAAGAGATAGGTGAAAAGGAGGGCGGCGGCCCCGATCGCGATCGCCAGAAATATGATCAGCCCCTTCATCGTTATACGCTCATTAGATCTACATTGCCTGCATCCGGATTATTCGATCCGCCCTCTGACCATTCGGGCATATGGAGGCCATTACTCAGATCAGGAGGGTCAGCTCAATTTACTATATCGACCGCGCCCATGGCCGCGTCCCGCCTGGCCTTGAACTCGCTGCCTTCCTTCCAATTGGGGAAGCCGGCTTCCATGCTGAGACGGTATCCGAGAGTGAAGTACATGTGCAGGTCTTCCAGGGCGCCGCTCAGGTCCCAGTTGGGATCGTATTCATCCGAAGTCTTGTGATACTTGTCCCGGATGTACAGTTCCTGCTGGGCCAGTCCCCACTCCTCGCCATTCTCCAGGTGCTGAATGCCGGAGCCGGCGCTCAGGGCCGGCACACCCTGCTTGGCAAAGGGGAAGTGGTCTGAGCGGAAGAAGGAACCCTTCTCGGGCGTCGCATTGGGCAGGACCACCCGGCCCACCTCCTGGGCATATGTTTGGACATAGTCGTCCAGCTCGGACTGGCCGTAGCCCACGATGCGAATGTCCTTCATCCGGCCGTAGATGTTCAGACTGTCCATATTGATGACGGCCGCTGTCTTGGTCAGCGGATAGATGGGATTCGTGGCATAAAAATCCGAGCCCAGCAGTCCCTGCTCCTCGGCCGTGACCGCCAGGAACAGGATGGATCGTGAGGGAGGGGATCCCAGCGCCTGGAAGGCCTCGGCCAGCTCGATCAGCGCTGCAGTGCCCGTGGCATTGTCCAGGGCGCCGTTGTAGATCTGGTCCCCTTCCAGGGACAGGTCCCGGCCGAAGTGATCCCAGTGGGCAGTGTAGATGATGTACTCATCCTTTCGGTCCGAGCCCGGCAGGATCCCGATTACGTTCCGGGATATAGAGTCTCTGATAGTGATATCCATGGCGAGGCTGGCCTTCAGTCCCAGGGGAACGGCTTTGAAGCCGGGCTGCTCCGCCGATTTTTTGAGGCCCTCGTAGTCCTGGCCCGCGGCCTCAAAGATGGCCAGTGTGGCTTGCAGTGAGATCCAGGACTCCACCGCGCACCGGGAGGCATTGCCGTCTTCCGTGACCAGGCTGAAATTGGGTCCGGTCCAGCCGTTTTGGACCACGCCCCAGCCGTACGCGGCCGGATCTGTCTCGTGAATGATTACGGCGCAGGCCGCTCCCTGCCGGGCTGCCTCCTCGTACTTGTAGGTCCAGCGGCCGTAGTAGGTCATGGCCCTGCCGTTGAAGAAGTCAGGGTCCTGTGTGGCGAAGCCGGGATCATTGACCAGCATGACCACGGTCTTGCCTTTGACGTCGATCCCCTCGTAGTCGTTCCACTGGTATTCGGGCGCCACGATCCCGTAGCCCACGAAGATCATATCTGAGTCTTCTACCGTTACCTTTTCCTGAACGCGGAGGGTCACGCCCACAAAATCGTCTTTGAACGTGAATCTGAGAGGATTTTTCCCCCCGGTGATCTCGAGGTCGGTCGCAGGGATGGCGGTGATTTCCACCATGGGCACGTCCTGGAAGTAGCTTTCCCCGTTCCCGGGCTCGAGCCCCACCTTCTCGAACTCCGCTCTGAGATGTTGGATTGTCTTTTCCTCGCCCGGGGAGGCGGGGAACCGGCCCTCGAATTCATCCGAGGCAAGGATCTCCACATCCGCGGCCAGCTCGTCTGTACTCAAGCTGGACAGGGCTGCGTCGAGGTCACGTGTTTTCTGGCTGCAGGCATAAAATACGAAAACGCATGACATAAACAGTAGGAGATATAATCGAGTCGTCCTGGGCATATAATTGCTCCTCATTGTGAGATAACCGCCCTAGGATTCTTATGAAAATCCGAAAAAATGTCAAACGAAATCCAGATAGTTGATGGCGCTTTTGGCCCGTGCACGGCATCACGTGCATCGGCTGGCATTACGGTGAATCGGGATTGGTTGGGTAAGGCAGGGCTAGCGCAATGGAACGAGCCTCTCGAGTCTCTGCAGGTCCTCCTGTTCACTTCCGGTTCTTTTCAGCGCCTTCACCGAAAGCACCCTGGTAGGGATGGATGTATTCATGGAAGTACTTCCCGATACGATCATCAATCGTTTCAGCAGCTCCATCCGGGTAGTTGTTGTCCCCGGTAGTGATAA
>JBGUED010000282.1:0-3972 GCA_041821525.1 Candidatus Aminicenantaceae bacterium
GAGCGAAAAGCCAAATCGGGTTACATTTCGCAGATCCAGGCGCAGATGGAAGACCACTTCTGTGGGCCTGGGTTCGACGACAGAGAGCCAGACACTGCCGTCTTCCAGGAAATCGACAGCCATGAATCCTGTGTGGAGGTGGGCGAAGAGGGTGTTCTCCCGGTCGGTGACCGTGCTGAGCTGGGAGTCGATCCCTGCACCGCTGACCAGGATATAACCCACCGAGTCTCCCACCATGACTTGGAGGGAGTGGTCGTGGCCCCCAGCGTTGAGCAGCGGTTTTTTGATGGAGAAGACCTCTCCGAATCTGCGGATCATGTCCCGATATGTATCGCTGTTGAGCTCCTCATAGTGCTTCCTCACGTTCCAGCGCAGTAGGGGATAGAGCGAGCCGATGATGGGCAGGGGGAGCCACATCCAGCTCTTCACGGCCCGGAGGGGGAACAGATGGTCCTTCCAATCGTAGAATCCTCCGTGGATGCCGTGTGTGTCCAGAGGATGATGACCCACTACGACCACGTGCCGCTCCCCCGCGGTCCGAAGCAGATCTTTCAGCTCGTTCAACGATTCCTCCAAGTCCTTGTGAGAGCATTCTCCCGAGGGATCGAGTCGGGGATTCAACCAGATGTCGGTGTCCAGGGCAATGATCCGGAGGTGTTCTCTGTCGAGCATCACGGGCCCGACGCAGCCGGGTTGGGGTAGGAAGGCGTCGTCTCGCCCCAATTGTGCCTGAATAAGGTCGGCCTGACGCCGGAGTCCGGCCAAGTCCTGTTCCCAGTCGTGATTTCCGGCCAGGAAGAAGCCCTCGGCTCCGCTGTCTCTAATCACATCGATCTGGGCCTGGAGCCGCCGCTCCCTCTCCGTCCTCTCCGGTGTATCAGGAGGAGGCATGCCGTCGGAGTAGACATTGTCTCCCAGGAAGATGACCATGGTCCTGGCCGGGACTTCCTGGGCCCACTGCATCAAGAGCGATAGGTTCGGCTCGTCTTCACGAGGCGCGCCTGCATCCCCAAGCAGCAGCAGCCGGTAGCGTATCGCATCGGGAGAGGGGGCGGGCTGGTTCAGGGAGGCGGGTGCCTCGCGGTAGAAGGGTTTGACATGGCTGCATCCCGTGGCAGCGGCCAGGCAGAGCGCGATGATAAAGAGAGCACTCCGACAACGGAGTCGGGCCGTGTTCAGGATCAAGGGGGCAAACATGGTCCCACATTTTACCAGCATGGGGAGGACAAGAGAACATCAAACTATCGAAAATAAAGCCGGAAAGGGATTATTCCTCTTCGCCCAGGCGGATGTCCAGGAAACTGCGGAAAAAATCCGCGGTGGTGTTCAGGGACGATCTGAGGTTTTCCAGTTCCGTGCGGTAGGGAGAATCCATGCTCTTGACAAGGCCGGACAGGGTGGACTCCACGCTCCGCCATTCGGCGAGCGGGTTCAGCTGCGAGAGGTCGGGGGAAGCGGGCGGACGAAGCAGAACGAAACCCAGGATCAGGGCTGTCACCGTGACAGCGGCGGAATAAGCCGGTATACGCAGCGGAGATCGCCTCTTCTGCTCACTCCGGAGGTTGCCGGCCCCGTCCAGCCCTGCGATGACTTGGGTGGAGAGGTCTCCTGTGTCGGCAGACAGAAGGATCGAGAGGTCGATCTGGCCCTTGTGCGGCAGCGTACTGCTGAAGCGGTGGTACTCCCGGCAGGCCTCACAGCCGAGCAGGTGCCGTTCCAGAGACCGGGGCAGGGAGCTGCCCGTGTCCAGGGCCTTTGAGATGCGCCATCGATTCCAGTTACACAGCATTTTCTTCTCCTGTCTATAGCAGGGGGACTTTCTGTTGAGCCGCTGTCCCCTTGGCCAGTTCTCCCGCCCTTCCGGGCCGGTTGTAGAGTTTGGCCAGGTTGGTCCGTCCCCGGTGGAGCAGAACCCGGACCTGGACCGGTGTCACGCGCAAGAGCTCGGCGATCTCCTGTGTGGACATGTCTTCTGCGTAGCGCAGCCAGAGGGACTGAAACTGCTTGCGCTTGAGCCCTCTGGCCAGGGACCAGATGTTCTGCGATTCCTGTTTCTGGATCACCAGGTCCTCCGGATTTGGTTCACGCGACTGCAGCTCCTGGGGAGTGCCGGGCTTCTTTCGGCTCCGGTAGAAGCTTATGGACAGGCGCAGGGCCACCGTGTAGATCCAGGTTGAGAACTTCCACTCCGGATCGTAGCGCTCGATGTTCCGGTATGTCTTCAGGAAGGTCTCCTGGACCAGGTCTTCCGTATCCTGGTCGGAGCCGATGCGGGCACGCAGGAAATGGAACAACCGGGACGTGTAGCGATAGACGAGCTCCTCATAACACGGGCGGGAGCCGGCCGCTACCTGAAGGGCCAGCTCTTCATCCGTGAGTTCGCGCAGCTCTGCCGATCTGTCCATCTCCTTCCTTACTCAATGTAATCCAGAACCAGTGGGATGTAAACGATCCTAGGGAAGAAAGGGGGGGAATACCCCTGCCACGAACCTGAAAGGGAAATGTCCCTTCTCTGCGATCAGCTTGATCGCCTCTGCGGTCGGGTAGCTCATCTCCACACGGACATAGTTGCCTGCCCTGGAGATCTTGATATCCTCCGGGATCTTGATATCGGCGGGGATGTTATCCTTGTACATGTCCACCATGGCCAGGAGTCCCTTGAGCATCTGTTCGATGTTCTCAGCGTCCTTGGGAGAGGTGACCGACATCTCGGCTCCCAGAAACAGGTCATCTCCCCTCTCCGCTACATGGAGCAGCGCGCTCTCGGCCTTCTTCAGGATGGCGGAGTGGTCGTCCTGCTCATCGCCGAGGAGATCAGAGATGTTGCGGGCCACGGCGGTAACGAAACTGTCGGCAGGGGCCCGGCCGATAAGAGAAGCAGCCTCGGAATTTGTGATGTCTGCGGCCTTGCCCGAAATGACATCCAGGGCATGCTTCAGGATATCCTCGCCCTTGGTGATGACAGCCAGATCGTTTCCCACAAAGGCCCCGAATGCCTCACCGTCCCAGTTGTGCATCGTGAAACTTCCATAGGGAATCTCTATGTGGGCTTCATCCATGCCCAGCAGGCGGAGCAGATGGTCCTTGTCGAGGCGGCCGGAGATGCAGGCTACGGCGCTCTCTTCGTCATGGCCCTTCCCGTAGACCGTGACACCCTTGATGTCCTTCAGGAGGTTGATCCGGAACTTTTTTTCAAAGGTGACATTCTTTTCTTCTACCTTGTCCCAGCCTTCTGTTCCCATTATTTGGTTAAAAAACCGGCTGGATAGCAGCTGTTCCAGGTCGAGGTGGATGACCCAGCTGGCGTCGGCCGGGACGAGGTTTTTCTTGAGCGTCTCGGCGCGGACGGCCGTGCTGAGAAGCAGGCCCAAGAGGATGGCCAATGTGATTGCTAAGGCTTTTTTCATGGATTCACTCCTTGATATTCGGATTAAAGCGATCATAACATCGATAGGATCGATCTCACCCTGTTATACGCGGCAGCCCCGGATACGTTACATCAAAAAGAAGACCTGATCCCTATTGTGTTTGTTTCCCGGAGTGTTTTATAATTCCCCTGCTAATCCAGGAGCGATTTTATGCGAAAAACGTTGAGCCTGTGCGCGGTGTGTCTAGCTCTCTGGTCCGCGTGTGGTCAGGCGCCGAAAGAGGATGCTGGAATGCCTCTCGACGTCCTGGTCAGCATCCTGCCGCAGAGGAACTTTGTGCAGGCCGTGGGAGGGGACCGCGTGAATGTTCACGTGATCATCCCGCCGGGCGCCAGTCCCGCAACCTACGACCCGAGACCCGGAGACCTGGTGAGGATTGAGGAGGCGGACGTCTTCTTCCGCATCGGGCACATCGGCTTCGAACAGGCGCATTTCAGCAAGATCCGGTCCCTGAATCCGGACATGCGCGTCGTGGACACCTCTCAAGGCCTCGAGCTAAGGCACTTCGGCGGAGACGAATCCCATACGCACGAACAAGGGGAGG
>JBGUED010000283.1:0-3971 GCA_041821525.1 Candidatus Aminicenantaceae bacterium
ATTTCACGCAATCCTTCAAGGACGACAAACTGGGCCGTTCCTTCGCGTCCCTGCGCAACACCTTCAACGATGTCGCCAATGCCTTCCGAGCGACCCGGGCTGAAAAGGAGGAGCACTATCAGTACCTCCAGACCGTGGTCCAGCACGTGGGGGTCGGCCTGATCGCCTTCCAGCCAGATGGCGAGGTTGAACTCATCAACACCGCCGCCAAGCGGCTTTTGAACCTGGCCCACCTGAAGAACATCAAATCCCTGAATTCCCTGAGCCCCAAGCTGGTGGAAACCCTGTTCCGGCTCAATCCACGCGAGAGAGACCTGGTCAAGGTCGAAAGCGAGACCGAGTCCCTGCAGCTGGCGCTGTATTCCACCGAGTTCAAGCTCCGCAGTCAAGTCTTTTCGCTGGTCTCGATCCAGAATATCCATAGCGAGTTGGAGGAGATTGAGATCGAAGCCTGGCAGCGGCTCATCCGAGTGCTCACCCATGAGATCATGAACTCCATCACCCCCATCTCCTCGCTGGCCTCCACCATCCAACAGCTCATCCGGGATGGCCTGGAGAGCCTTGACCTGCCCGAAGGATTCGACCCGGAGATGCTGGACGACATCCAGCAGGCCCTGGATACCATCCAGAAGCGGAGCAAGGGGCTGATGCACTTCGTAGATGCTTACCGCAACTATTCTCTGACGCCGAAGGCCAGCTATTCCATTTTCCCCGTCGGGGAACTTTTCGCAAGGGTCGAAAAACTGATGCAGGCCAACATCGTGGATCGAGGCATTCTGTTTCAGGGCCGTGTCGAACCTGAAAATTTGGAGCTGACAGCCGATCCCGAGCTCACCGAACAGGTCCTGATCAATCTGCTGCTCAATGCGCTGCAGTCCGTGGAGAAACAGGAAGGGGGGCGGATCGACCTCCTCGCCTTTCTCGATGTTCAGGGGCGGATACTGATCCAGGTCAAAGACAACGGACCAGGCATCCAGGAAGAGAATTTAGACAAGATCTTCATCCCGTTCTTCTCCACGAAAGAGGGCGGTTCAGGGATCGGTCTCAGCCTCTCACGGCAGATCATGCGTCAGCACAAGGGGACCATCTCGGTCCATTCCGATCCCGAACAGGCGACCGTGTTCACGCTCAGGTTCTAGGCGGCACCCCTAAGGAATCCCATCACTCCAGTTCGATGGTTTCGAGATACTCGGGTACAGCGACCTCCCATCCCTTGGCCTCTCGTATGGCTTCGGCCAGACTGTGGATGGCGCCCTCCTCGCCGTGTGTCAAAATGACTTTCTTGGGTTCCGTCTCCATAAATCCCAGCCATTTCAGAAGTGCTGTGCGGTCTGCGTGGGCAGAAAAGCCCTGGATCTGACGGATACTGGCCCTTACGGGATAGTGCTGTCCGTGAATGCGAATCTCCTCCATCCCCTCCACGATCAACCGCCCCAGAGTTCCCCGGGCCTGATAGCCCACGAAAAGGACCAGGGATTCCGGCCGTGCGATGTTCTGGATCAGGTGATGCTTGATCCTGCCTCCCGTACACATTCCGGACCCCGCCATGATCACACAGGATTCCCGCAGGGAATTTATGGCCTTGGACTCTGCTACAGAACGCACGAGCCTGAGGCCGGGGAAGCGGAAGGGCGGCTCCTCTTCCCGGAAAAGCGCGTGTGTTTCCTCATCCAGGTACTCCCGGTGGTTGAGGAAGACATCCGTGACGTCCACGGCCATAGGGCTGTCCAGGAACATCATGACATAGGGGATGCGGTCTTCCCGGACCAACCGGCTGAGGTGATACATCAACTCCTGGGCGCGTTCGATGGCGAAGGTGGGGATGACGACATTGCCTCCGGCCTTCACGGTCTGGTTAATGGCGTCACACAGGAGGTTTTCCACGTCATCCGGCTCATCGTGATCCCGGTCCCCATAGGTCGATTCCATCACCACGTAGTCCGCCTCCCGGAACACGGTAGGATCTTGCACGAGGGGCTTGTCCCATTGACCGATATCGCCTGAGAAAACCAGGCGCCGGGTTGTGCCGTTCCTCCGGTAGTCCAGTTCGATCATGGCAGCACCCAAGATGTGCCCGGCGTCATGGAAACGGGCCGTCACATTCCCGCTCAGGGCGACATCCTCTCCGTAGTGGACCGGCCGGATCATGGGGAGGCACTTCTCCGCATCCTCGACGGTATACAGGGGTGTCTCAGGGTGAGGTCCTTTGCGACCCTCTCTTTTGTGGCGTTTGCGCTTGTAAGCCGCGTCTTCCTCCTGGATCCGGGCGGAATCGATCAGGACGATCTCAATAAGATCCCGGGAGGCCGATGTGGTCACGACCGGCCCGGAGAAGCCTTCCCGGACGAGCTTGGGCAGCAGCCCGGCATGGTCGAGGTGACTGTGCGTCAACAGCACAAAGTCAAGCTGCCCCGGATACACTGGAAAGGGCTTCCAGTTTCGCGCTGCATACTCCCGTTCCTGAAACAGGCCGCAGTCCACCAGGACTCTCAGCCCGTCGACCTCGACCACATAGCAGGAACCAGTGACCTGCCGGGCAGCACCCAGGACTTGGATCCGCATCATCCACCCCCCTCGATCTCCCAGGAACTTCTGCGGGGGAAGTGAAACACGAACAGGACCAGTGAAAAGAAGAGCAGATAGTGGAAGTCCCGATGAGAACCGGTCAGGAGCACGATCACCAATCCCAGTATGGCAGGAACCTCACACAGCGCGCTGGTCAAGATCGAAGCTTGGAGCAGTCGCGTGCCCTTGATGGGTTCCGGAGTGTCTGCTCCAGGCAGCAGCCAGGCCGGGAAGCGTCGAATGATCAGGACCATGAGCACGGCGATCCCGTAGAAGACATAACGGAGGGAGGAAAACGCGCCTCCCGCTCCATCAACTGGAGTCACAATCATCCCGCGGAAGACGACCTCCACCAACAGGAGATAGATGAGCAGGCACCCCATCAATGCCGCGTGGATCAGCACAGCGATTTGTCGTTTCCCGGGCGGCCTCACATTCCGATCTTCTGTCATCAGGCTCTCCTTTCTCTGTCCAGAGATAAAGTCTTTTGAAATAACTCGTGGCGTATTATACTATTTTTTGGCATTAAATTTCACATCCCAGCCGTGGCTGGCTTCGGGATAGACGGGCCCGAGACGGGAGAGGAGAACGCATGAAAGAGAAGAAAGGATCGAGCCGCTGGGGGATTTTACTCCTGGCAGGGACCGTGGTTGGGTTAGGTTTCTCCCCTGCCGGGAGCACCGAAAACGGGCTCGAAGCCAAGGCCCGGCGCTTTCTCGAGCGCATGAACCGGGGTCAATTCGGAAAAGCGGTTGAGGACTTCGACGCCGTCATGCAGGAACGGATGTCCGCCGACAAGCTGGAGCAGACTTGGGGTGCCGTCACAAGACAAGCCGGGGGCTTCCAGGAATTGAAAGACACACGCCAGAAAACGACCGGGAGCTACACCAGTGTGTTCCTCACCTGCCGTTTTGAGAAGGCCCTGCTGGATGTCAAGGTCGTCTTCGATGCAGAGAACCGCATCACCGGGCTCTGGTTCGTTCCCCCGAGCACTCGACAGGAATACAAGCCGCCCGCCTATGCCGACACCGCAGGCTTTCGCGAGCAGGATGTGACCGTGGGCAGTGGAGAATGGCTCCTCCCCGGTACGCTGACCCTTCCTATAGGGCCAGGCCCCTTTCCGGGGGTCGTCCTGGTACACGGTTCCGGCCCGAATGACAGGGACGAGACCATCGGTCCCAATAAACCCTTCCGCGACCTGGCTTGGGGGCTGGCTTCCCGCGGCATCGCAGTCCTCAGATATGAAAAGCGCACCAAAGTCTTTCGCAACGCCTTCCTCGATCCGGAAAAAGGATTCACCGTCAAGCAGGAGTCTGTGGATGATGCTCTGGCCGGGGCGGCCCTGCTGCGGCGGGCCCCAGGGATATCGCCGGACAAAGTCTTTATCCTTGGCCACAGCCTGGGGG
>JBGUED010000284.1:0-3966 GCA_041821525.1 Candidatus Aminicenantaceae bacterium
GTCGTCTTCTGGGGGGTCACCTCTGATATGCCCACTTCAGAGCTCAAGGAACTGGTCGAGGACGAGGTGGCCATGCGCCTGGAACGGATCGAAGGGGTGGCCTCGGCTCAGGTCTTCTCCACGGATGTACGGGAGATCCTGGTGGATGTGGACAGAGCGGCCTTGGAGTCCCGGATGCTGTCCCTGGATCAGATCCTCATGGCGCTGCGCCTCGAAAACCTGAACCTACCCGCGGGATATCTCACGGAGCGCCACTCCGAATACCTGGTCCGCACCATGGGCGAATTCGATGAACTGGAGGACATCGAAAACACTGTGGTGGGATCCACTCAGGCCGGCGATCCGGTGTTTCTCAGAGATGTCGCCGAGGTCCGGGATACCATGAAGGACTCGAGATTCGTGGCCCGCGTACAGCAGGAACCCGGCGTCTACCTCTTCGTGAACAAGCGCTCCGGAGCCAACACCGTGATCACGGCCGAGGCGGTCAAACAGGAACTGGAGAGGATCAAGCCCACGCTCCCGTCCGACGTTAATTTTTACGTAGCCATGGACCAGTCCCTCATGATCCAACAGGTCGTGCGGCGTACCGGGAACAACGCCCTAGTGGGAGGGATCCTGGCGATCTTTTTTATCTTCATCTTCCTGCGGAACTGGCGCCCCACTCTGACCATCGCCCTGGCGATCCCTCTGTCTATCATCACCACTTTCATCGCGTTCTATGCGGCCGGCTACACCTTGAACCTCTTGACCATGGGAGGGCTGGCGCTCGGGATCGGGATGCTGGTGGACAACGCCGTGGTCGTGATCGAGAACATCTTCCGCCACCTGGAGGACGGCGCCTCCCGTATCGAAGCCGCCAAGAAGGGCGCCTCCGAGGTGGGGATGGCCATCACCGCCTCCACCCTGACCACCATCGCCGTGTTCTTCCCCATGATGTTCGCCACCGGAATCACGGGCAAGCTCACACGCGGCCTGGCGCTGGCCATCGCGTTTTCTCTGCTGGCCTCGCTCTTCGTAGCACTGACCATCATCCCCATGACCGCTTCGCTCCTGTTCAAGGAGAAGAGGTACCGGTCCGGCTCCGAGGAAAAACCGAAGGGACGGCGTTTCGACCGGCTGCGAGATCGTTACCGCAGGTGGCTGCAGTGGGCGCTGCGCAGGCGAGGCCGTACGCTGGCCGGGGTCCTTGTCCTCTTCCTGCTCTCCTTCGTGCTGATGCCCTTCATCGGCATGGAGTTCATGCCGGCTTCGGACCGGGACATGCTGGTCCTCAAGGTCATCATGCCGGTGGGCACGGCCATCGATGAGACCGACCGGGTCGTCGCCGAAGTGGAAGAGCTGCTGAGCCAGCATCCCTATGTGGATATCATCTCCGCTCAGATCGGCTCCCAGGCCGAAGAGAATCCCGCAGATTCGGCCTCGGAGTTTTCGACCTCGGGGCCGCATGAGGGGCTGCTCTGGGTGGGGCTTATCACTCAGGACGAGCGGCCGATCTCCGACCTGCAGATCCTGGAGGAGATCCGCAGCCGCTTGCCCCGCCTCAAGGATGTCCGTTTCGAGGCCCTGGACATGGGGCAGATGATGATGGGGAGCACATCCGCTCCGATCGAGATCAAGATCTTCGGCAAGGAGATCCCGCTCCTCAAACAGATCGCTGACGATATTGTGGCGAACATTCAGGATGTCGAGGGACTGCGGGATGTGGCCCATACGTTTTCTGAGGGCAAGCCCGAGTATCAGATCCGCATCGACCGGGGACGGGCCTCCCGCCTGGGGCTGACCGTCGGCCAGATCGGCAATGCTGTGCAGACCGCGTCCCTGGGCCAGGTCGCAACCCGTTACCGGGAAGGTGACGAAGAGACCGATGTCCGAGTGCGTTTCGAAGAGCGGTTCCGCAGCGACCTGGAGGGGATCCGCAACATCCCTATCATGACGCCGATGGGCGTCATGGTCCGCCTGGATCAGGTGGCGACCATCACCCGGGCGGAGGGCCCCATTCGGATCACTCGTGAGAATCAGGCACGAATAGTCACGGTCGGCGCCAACATCGTCGGCCGGGACCTGAACAGCATTATGGAGGACGTGATCGAGAAAACCACCGATATTCAGCGAAACCTGCCCAGTGGATACTTCCTCGAATTTGGAGGCCAGTACCAGGAGATGCAGAGCGCATTCCTGATTATGATAGGAGTCCTCGCTCTGGCGATTCTCCTGGTCTACATGATCATGGCCTCCCAGTTCGAATCCTTCAAGCACCCCTTGGTCATTATGTTCACCATCCCGCTCTCGCTGATCGGCGTGGTCATGGGGCTATTGGTCACGAACATGACGGTGAGCCTGGTTTCTCTGATCGGATTTGTTATGCTGGCCGGGATCGCGGTCAATAACGGGATCGTGATGGTGGACTACATCAACCAGCTTATACAGCGGGGGGTGGAAAAAAAGGAGGCCATCCTGCAGGCCTGTTCGGTTCGGCTGCGGCCGGTTCTGATAACGGCCTTGACCACGATCATAGGAATGGTTCCCATGGCGATCAGCACCTCCGCCGGCTCAGAGATGCGGGCGCCCATGGCCGTGACCGTCATCGGCGGCTTGGTGGCCACCACAATTCTGACGCTGTTCGTGGTCCCTATCATCTACAGCCTGTTCGACCGCGTATCCTTCAAGCCGCAGAAGAAGACGGCCTAGGCCTTAAAGCGTAAGAAGGCGCCGATGTGGCCGTATCCTTCCAGCTGAGAGTGGGGATTGATGTGTTTGACCTCGCAGCTGGTGTTCAGCGCTGTTTCCACGGCCTCATCGATGATATCCGCCTGGGTATTGGTTTCGATCTGACAGGAGGGGCAGACCGTCTCGTCTTCGAAGAGGAACCTGCAGCGCGGGCAGCTGCGGCCCGGTTCTGAGAAGCTGCGCGACACCAGAAGGGTGTGCACTTCACCGCGGTTGAGTTTTTTCAGGGTATAGCCCAGGCCGCAGACGGCCAGGCCGTCCTTTTCGATCTCAGCCACGAACCTCTGCACAACCGCGTCCTTTTCCTGCTTTTTCAAAAGATCTTTGGCAGCCAACGCCTCTTTCAATATCTTGGATGGCGTATCGCTTGGCCTAGTTTTGACCCGTGCTTTCAGTTTTTTCTGGACATAGGGATGCAGCAGGGGCTCCAGCTCGAGGCGGTGTTCGTCCTGGCATCCCAGAAAAAGCCAGTCAAAGGCGTCGTCCTTCATGAGCCGGAACGTGGTCTTCGCGATCTGTTTCAGGAAGTCGTGCACGAGGGAGGCTCGGTGACGCTCGATGCGCTTGGAGCTGTATCCTTCCCAGCCGCCTTCTCTGACTTTGCCGGGCACATCGCCTGTGTAGCTCTCCAGAAGCGTGATCTCTCCCATGTAGACCTCAAACCACTTCGCCTCTTTACCGTCGAATGTCAGGAGGCAGGTCCGGTGGTATTCGTTGAGAATGGCGGAGAGCGGGCGCACATAGGGATTGCGGTCGAAGATCAGCAGGTTGCGAGGAGACTTCACCAGGTTGAATTCCTTCCAGAATCTCTGGCTGCTGCAGGAGAACAGCGCCAGCCCCACGTAATTGTAGGCCGGCAGATTCCGGGAGCAGAAGGCCTTTATCTCATCGAGATCCTGATAGAGGGATTCCTTTTTGTCCTTGGGGAGGGACATCCGGTCCATCCTCAGTCTGCCGGCAGTGATCAGGTTCTTGAGGGACACCTGGATCTCTTTTTTGGACATCCGGTTCTTGCTCGTGTCCAGGAAAATTGAGGTGGTAAGGAATTCATTGTCCTGAAATTTTGCCAGTGTTTCCAATTGGTCCCGGCCCAATAGTTTCATATGTCCTCCTTGTTTGGATTGTTCATGCATACAGAAGTGTAGAGTCAAACTCATGCACGTGTGAATAGTAAAGAAAAAATCGGGAAGATTCCTGTCACTTGACCTTATTAAAATACATCGAAATCTCGGTTTGTCA
>JBGUED010000285.1:0-3937 GCA_041821525.1 Candidatus Aminicenantaceae bacterium
AAGGAATTTTCTCCTATGTTTCCCCTAACTGGACGGAAATCCTGGGTCATGAAATTTCAGAAATTCAGGGGAAATCATTCATCCCCTTAGTGCATCCCGACGATCTGCCGGCATGCATGAAATTTTTTGAGAGCGTGATAATTCAAGGGAAAAAGCGGAGCAATATCGAGTATCGAGTCAAACACAAAGATGGGCGCTGGAGGTGGCACAGATCCAGCGCATCTCCTTTAAAGGACAAAGATGGCAAAACCGAGGCCTTTATCGGCATCGCACATGACGTCACAGAGATGAAACAGGTGATGGAGGATCTGGAGAAAATCAACCGGGATCTGAAAGAGACACAGACTCAACTCGCTCAGTCAGAGAAAATGGCATCTCTGGGACAGCTCGTCGCGGGCGTGGCACACGAAATCAACACTCCAATCGGGGCCGTCAACAGCATGCTTGACACCCTGTTTCGCACACTCAATCGATTAAAAGACATGTGTCAGAGGGATATCCTCAAAGACCAGCAGCAGTCGCCAGGGTATGATGCGGCATTTACGATCATATCCGACGCTGAAAACGTCATCAAATCCGGTACGGACCGCGTGATAGACATCGTCACACGTTTGCGAAGCTTCGCCCGCCTGGACGAGGCGGAGCTGAAGACCGTGGACATCCACAAGGGCCTGGAGGATACTCTGGTGCTCATCCACAATGAGATCAAGCATTCCATCACCCTGGTCAAGGACTACGGCCGGGTTCCTCCGGTCTCCTGTTATCCCGGCCAGCTCAACCAGGTGTTCCTCAACCTCCTGATCAACGGGAAGCAGGCCATACTGGCCCACAAGGAAAAGGGGACCATCACCATCAAGACCTTCCACCGCAAGGACCATGCCGTAATACAGTTCATCGATGATGGCCCGGGGATCCCCACAGAGAACCTTCACAAGATCTTCGATCCCGGTTTCACCACCAAGGGCGTGGGAGTAGGCACGGGCCTGGGTCTCTCCATCTGCTACCAGATCGTCAAAAATCACAGGGGCGAGATCCGGGCCGAGAGCCCCCCGGGCCAAGGATCGACCTTCACCATCGAGATCCCCATTGACCTGGGAGGCATCCTGGAGAGGGAAGAGAAGGGAAATTGAGGTCCCCAAGCTGTATGAAATCATGATCCGCTTCCTCAGACACCTCTTCGACCTGCGCGAAGGGGAAGGTTTGAAGGCCTCCCTGATGTTCGGATACGGGATGCTGCTCATTTCCACGGTCATCATCCTGAAATCCGTGAGCAATTCGCTCTTTATCGAAAGCCAGGGGGCAGGGAAGCTTCCCTATGTATTCATGCTGGTGGCCCTGCTCTCCGCACTCGTCGCAGCCATCTACAGCAGATATTCCAAGCGGATCCGGCTCAGCCGCCTGATCATGGTGAGCTTCGTCTTTTCGATCGCCTGTCTGGTCGTCTTCTGGCTGCTCTTCTGCTTTCCTGACTCACAGGGCTGGTTATCCTATGCTTTCTATACCTGGGTGGTGATCTTCAGCGTGATCACGGGCAGCCAGTTCTGGTTCCTGGCCAATGACATCTATAATGCAAGGGAGGCCAGGCGGATCTTCGGCTTTATCGGAGCAGGATCCATCATCGGGGGAATCTGCGGCGGAATACTCACGAACATACTGGCCTCCAGCCTCGGAACCCGCAATCTGATCTTGATTGCCGTGGGATTCCTGTTTGCATGCATGCTGCTGGTGACGCGGATCCGGAGATTACGCGCCCACGATCCTCACCAGCGCCGGCAGCGGTCAAGGGGCCGGGCAGAAAAAGCCAAAACCACCGAGAATCCTCTGAAGCTCATCCTGGATTCCAGGCACCTGACCTACCTCGCCGGCATCATCTGCGTGGGGGTTTTGGTGGCCAACCTGGCGGATTATCAGTACCGGGTACTGGCAGAGCGGACCTTTGTGGACAGTGATGCTCTGACCGGATTTTTCGGTTTGATGCAGTCGCTCGTCAATTTCGCCGCCCTTGCCATCCAGCTCTTCTTCACCAGCCGAGTCATGAAGCACCTGGGGGTTACGGCTTCCCTGTTCTTCCTGCCTCTCGGGCTGCTGGCGGGAGCCTTCGGGATCCTTATCTCCCCCACTCTCTGGTCTGCCATCCTGATCAAGCTCAGCGACGGCGGCTTCAAACACTCCATCAACCGTGCCGGAATGGAACTGCTCTATCTGCCGATCCCGTCTGAAACCAAGAAAAGGGCAAAGACCTTCATCGATGTGTTTCTAAAAAACTTCGCCAAAGGAGTGGCCGGCCTCACCTTGATCGGGCTGACCGTATGGCTCAGCCTGACACTGCAGCACATCAGCCTCGTGCTGATCGTCCTGATCTCCTGCTGGTGCGTCCTGCTCCTTCGTGTTAAACGCGAGTATGTGGATTCATTCCGTCACGCCATTGAAAAACGCACCATCGATCTGGAGGAGCAGTCTCTGAACCTGGAGGACGCCTCCCTGTTGTCCGGGTTCATCAAGGTCCTGGAAGGCAGCAGCGAGCGGCAGACCCTGTACATATTGGGCCTGCTGGAGAACGTGAAAAACAAGGAGCTGGTTCCCCATCTGGAGCGGCTGATCCACCATCCCTCCCCCGAAGTCCGGGCCGTGGTCCTGAGTATGGCGCTCATGTACCCTGAGGTCGATCTTTCAGCTGTGGCCCGGGAACTAATGGAGGATGATAACATCGATCTCCAGCGTGAGGCGATCTCATATCTGTACCAGTCCTCCCGGGATAAAATTGCAGCCATTAAGGAATTTCTGGGGCATACCAACCCGCGAATCCAGGTCGCTGCCGTGCTGTGCGCGGCCCGTGAATGGAAAGAGAGCAAGGATTTCCGGAAAGAGATCGAGTTCAAGGAAATACTGAACACCCTGCTGCAAAGTTCCGGGGAGGGGGGCGAGAAAGACGAACAGCAGAAATTCATAAGGATCCAGGTTGCCGGTGCCATCGGCCTGGCCGGAGACAGCGAGTTGAACGGGTTCCTCCATTCCCTCCTCCAGGATGAGGATCCGGAGGTGAAGAAGGCGGCCGTGGGCAGTGTCGGGCTCTCCCCCGACCCGGAGTTTCTGCCGTTCCTGTTCGAAAACCTGAACACACGATACCTCCGCATTAGTGTCCGGGAGTGCCTGGCTGGATATGGGGAGAGTGTGATCGATCCCCTGGCCGATCTGCTCATGGATGAGCAGCAGGACCGGAGGAAGCGCCTGGCCGTCCCTCCGGTCCTCGCACTGATCGGTTCGCAGAGATCCGTGGATCAACTCTGGAAACAACTGGAGCATCGGGACCTTGCCTTCCGGAGCCAGAACATCCGCTCCCTGAACAGGCTCCGTGTCGGATTCCCCAATCTCAAATTCGATCCCCAACTGATCAAGGCCCGCATCTTCGACGAGATCGACTTCTATGGTCTGATGCTCCAGTCCTGGATGCAGCAGAATCTGACTGTGAATCAGAAACCGACCGGCCCCAACAAGGAGAACGGGAGCCGCCACAAATCCCGCCTGCTGTTGGTCCTGGCCATGGAAGAGAGGCTGGGGGACTGCCTGGAGCGAATCTTCCGCCTGCTCGGGCTGCGCTATTCACCAAAGGACATGCTGCACGCCTACCTGGGCCTCACGAGCAACGTCTCCCGGCTCCGGGCCAATGCCATCGAATTCCTGGACAATGTGCTCGATTCCGATCTGAAGAAATCCCTGAACCTGGAATCGGATAAGACGCGGGATAACCTTAGAGAGTGGCACCCGTCGCTCCACCAGACTCGGCATCCTCGCAAGCGGGGACCGAAGCAGAAGTTCACTGTAGCGCAGAAGAGGATTGCCAACGAGATCGTGAAGGAAACTTCCGAACGTATGGCGGATCAACTACTTCCTGTGGTGCGGAGCAAGCTGGAGTGGGAGCCAGGGTCAACTCAGGCTA
>JBGUED010000286.1:0-3932 GCA_041821525.1 Candidatus Aminicenantaceae bacterium
GTTGGCGACCTCCCAGGCGATGGTTGTGACCAAGCCTCCCAGGATGGAGGACACGCCTCCCTTGGAGGTGGCCCGTTTCCAGAAGAAGACGGCCATAAGGGCGGGCGTGATACCGGCTCCGTATACGGTGTAGGCGGCATAAGCGGCGTCCAGGATGCGCTTGAAAAAAAAGATCAAAACGAATGCGATGCCTCCCAGGAAGATCACCACGATCCGGGACAGGAGGATCATCTTTTTATCGTCCAGGTCCGGATTGATGAACCTCTGGTAGATGTCGCGTACCACGTTGGTGGCCGGGACCAGCAGGAAGCTGTTGGCCGTGGAGATGACGATGGCCACAATGGCCGCCAGCAGGGCGCAGCCGATCACGACGGGCAGGCCCTGGAAGGCCGCGAGGACGATGATGCGTCCCGAATCGGTCTCGCTCAGACCCTTGAAATAGCTGCTGCCGATAACCGCGATGCTCTGGATAGCGATTCCCAGGAAGATTACGCCGATGACCCATCCGATCACGGATTTTCTGGCTTCTCCCTCATTTTTTGCCGAGAAGAAACGCTGGTACATGTTGCCGTTGCCGAGCGCAAGCAGCAGGGTCGGGAAGAAGTACCCCAGGGCCTGGACCCAGCTCATATTCCCCAGGATGGGGTGGGCTCGGGGCGTCACATTGGCGGCCACGTATTCCAGGCCGCCGACATGCTGGATGAGGAAGGGGACGGCGACAAAGAACGCGGTGAGCATAAGGATCCCGTTGAACATGTCCAGGTGGGCCACTGAGAGCATGCCCGCCAGCATGGTATAGGTCACGACGAACACGGCCATGATGATGATGCCCTGCTTGTCGCTGATCTTCCCTTCTGTGATGGTGTTAAGAACCCAGCCCCCGCCCCGGAACTGGTAGCTCACGATCGTGACATAGGCGATGATGGTGGTGATGGTGGCCAGGACGCGTGCCAACGGATTGTAACGTGCCTCCAGGATGTCCGGGACCGTGAACTGACCGAAGCGCCTGACCCGCCCGGCAATGAAAAAGACGATGATGATCCCGATCCAGCCGCCGGCACTCCCGATCAGCGAGGAATATCCGTGGTGATAGCTCAAGTCCGAGACGCTGAAGATGTCACCCGAACCGATCCAGGTCGCCAGCAGGGTTCCCACCAGCACCGGTGCCGTCAAGCTTCGGCCCGCGACCAGAAAGTCCTCTTTTTTCTTCAGGCGCTTGACGTAGCGTAGGCCGAACACGAAGAGAAACAACAGATACAACAGGATGGTTATGACGTAGGGCACGGGCGTCTCCTTTCCCTGTTCATGAAGCTGCAGAGGCAATCATCCATTATACATGGGAGCAAGTCAAGGTTGTGTATTTTGGCCCGATTGGAGTTTACGGGGCCCATCTCCTCTGTTAAAATAGGCGCCAGACAAAACCATGACAAAGATCCAGCTTTTTGTGCCCCCCCAAGGATATGTGGCCCAGCGGTGGTCGGAGGGAACTTCCATGCCCCCCCTGGGCATCCTGTTCCTGACCGCCGTCCTGGAGGATGCGGGCTTCGAGGTGGATGTGGTCCCGGCCGATGTGCTCGGGCTGCAGTGGCCGGATGTGGAACAGCGCATCCGGGATTTTGCTCCGGACATCGTGGGCGCTACCACCACCACCGAGAACCGTTTCGATTCCTTCCGGCTGGTGGCGCTGGCCAAGCGGATCAACCCCCGGACCGTCACCGTGCTCGGAGGCCCCCACATCTCAATGGCGGCCGAGGACACCATGCGGCATATCGTCGACCTGGATGCAGCGGTGGTGGGGGAGGGCGAGGTCACACTCCGGGAGTTGGCCCAGGCTGCAGGGGAGGGTTCCGATCTGTCCAGAGTGCCGGGTGTGTGGATCAGGAACACCGATGGGGAGGCTATTTTCACTGGCACCAGGAACCGGATCGAGGACCTCGACACCCTCCCATACCCCGCTCGCCATCGGGTGCCCATGGACCGCTACAACTTCTTTGTCAAGGTCCCGGACGGGCGGGCGCTCAAGGCCCAGAATATCATGACCTCCCGGGGATGCCCCTTCAGCTGCTATTTCTGCGCCACACCCGCCAACTGGGGCCGCAAGGTGCGCGGTCACTCGCCTGAGCGAGTCGTGAACGAGATCGAGCACCTGGTGAAGGAGTACGGCGCGGAATACATTTGGTTCTACGATGACACCCTCAATTATAACCTGCCCCGGCTGCACCGCATCATGGACCTCATCATCGAGCGCAGGTTCGACATCAAGTTCTGCAACGAGTTCCGGATCGATCTGGTCGATAAGCCTTTGCTGGAGAAAATGGTCCGGGCAGGACTGGTCTGGGCCCATTTCGGGGTCGAGGCCGGTAGCGAGCGCGTCCGCAGGGAGGTGGTGGGGAAAAACTTCGACATCGAAGAGGCCTACCGCTTTGCCCGCTGGGGAAAGGAACTGGGATTCGTACCCGATGCATTCCTGATCTTTTCCCATCACACCGAGACCTGGGAGGAGGCGCAGGAGACGATCACCGTCATGGAGCGTCTGCGCGAGTCCAACCCCCGGACCGATTTTGCTACGGCCATCCTGCATGTCTATCCGGGAACACCACTCGAGGCCATCGCCAAGGCGGAGAAGATCATCCCTGCCGATTTTTCCTGGTCATGCAGGAAAGACCTGAAGAGGGTGCCCCTGCTGCCGGCTGCCCAGGGATACGTGCCGCTCTTCAAGGACCGCTTGACCTGGTTCCAGATCGCGGACCTGGTCATGCGCTGGTCAGCCAGCCACAAGCGTTACCTGTCCCGTTCCAAGCTGCGGTCAGCGCTCAAGACCCTGACGTCGCTGCGCGCGCTGGGGGTCTACCTGGTGTTCTTCCTGACCATGCTCAAATACCGGTTCCGGAGGTTCCGCGTGAAGAGTGTGACACAGGACAGCGACTACGTCGGCAAACTGTAAGCCGTGCCTCAGCTGTAGGCCTTGCCCCAACTGCAGACCTTACCTCGCTACAGGCCTTGTCATTGCACCACCTTCTGTTCACTCGCGATGACATGGAGAGATTGCCGCGCTCACTGCGTTCGCCGCAATCACACACAAGGGGTTTGTTTTCAGTTGGTTACTGAGTATTGGAGTCGGGATCCGGCAGGGAGTTCCGGCTCTTCTCTTTGATCTTTACGGAATAGACGCTGGTGATGTTGGGCTCTGCCATGGTGGTGCCGTAGATGTAGTCGGCCACTTCCATGGTCTTGTAGTTGTGCGTGATAATGATGAACTGTGTCTGGTCCTTGATGTTCCTCATCAGGTTGAGAAACCGGACCAGGTTGGTCTCGTCCAGTGCGGCGTCCACCTCATCGAGGATGCAGAAGGGAGCGGGCCGGTACTGGAACAGGGCAAAGAAAAAGGCCAGGCTGGTCAGTGTCTTCTCGCCACCCGAGAGGAGGTTGAGGTTCTGCACCCGCTTGCCGGGGGGCTGAGCCACGATCTCCACACCGCTCTCCAGGGGATCGTTCTCATCGGTGAGTTTGACCTGGGCTGTCCCACCCTGGAAAAGCTGGGAGAACACGTTCTGGAAGTTCCGGTTGACCGCGATCAGCGCACGCAGGAACTGGGTCTTGCTCTCGTGGTCGATCTTATTGATGGCTTCCTTGGTGGATGCGATGGATTCCACCAGGTCGTCCCTCTGTTTGGTCAGGAAGTCGAGGCGCTTCTGCTGGCTGATATATTCCTCCTCCGCCATCAGGTTGACCGCCTTGAATCCCTGCAGTTTATCCCGGGCTTTCTCGAATGAGGCCTCGGCCTCGGCGATATCGATGCCTTCTTCCAGAGGGACCTCGGCCTTGATCTCCTGGAGCGTCTTTTTAAGCTCCTGCCAGCAGGATTCCTCCAGGTTGACCAGGTCCCGCTCCCGCTCGGCCTTGTTCACTTCCCATTTGACGCGATCTTCCTT
>JBGUED010000287.1:0-3918 GCA_041821525.1 Candidatus Aminicenantaceae bacterium
CTCGGCCGTATCCCGGATGGGAGCCATCGTGCCTGGGATGATCGGTATCCCGGCCGCCTGCATGGTCCTGCGGGCGGCGGTTTTCTCTCCCATGAGCTCCATGGGCTCCGAGCTTGGGCCGATGAAGACGATGCCCTCCTGCTCGCAGCGCCGGACAAACTCCGCATTCTCGGCCAGAAAGCCATAGCCGGGATGGATGGCCTCCGCACCGTTGGCTGTGGCGACCTGGAGGATGCGATCGATATTGAGATAGCTCTCAATGGGAGGGGCTGCGCCGATGTGATATGCCTCCTCTGACAGCCGCACGTGCAGGGCCTTGCGGTCGGCGTCGGAATACACGGCAATGGGTGTGATGTCCATCTCCCGGCAGGCCCGTATGATACGGACGGCGATCTCGCCGCGGTTGGCGATCAGGATCTTCTTGAACATCTTCCCCATCGGATAATCATTGTACTCCACCGCCGGAGCAGGACACAACCACAAATGCCGCGACCGATCTCACAGGGGGATGTTGCCGTGCTTTTTCGGCGGATTGAGGTCCCGCTTGTTCTCGAGCATGCGCAGCGCCGCGATCAGCTTCGGCCGCGTATCCTTGGGCTCGATGATCCCGTCCAGGTATCCCTTTTCGCAGGCCACATAGGGATTGGCGAATTTCTCGCGAAACTCATCCACCTTGTCCCGGTTCATCTTCTCCGGGTCTTCGGCTTTCTCCAGGTCCCGCTTGTACACGATCTTCACAGCCCCTTCGGGGCCCATGACGGCGATCTCCGCTGTGGGATAGGCGTAGTTGATATCCGCGCGGATGTGCTTCGATGCCATGACACAATAGGCGCCGCCGTAGGCCTTGCGCGTGATGATCGTGATCTTGGGCACAGTGGCCTCGGCAAAGGCGTACAGCAGCTTGGCCCCGTGGCGGATGATGCCCCCGTGTTCCTGGGCCACACCGGGGAGGAATCCGGGCACATCCTCGAACGTGATGAGAGGGATATTGAACGCATCACAGAAACGGATGAAGCGGGCGGCCTTGTCGGAAGAGTTGATGTCCAGGACTCCGGCCAGGTGGTCGGGCTGGTTGGCGATGATGGAGACGGGTTTGCCGGCGAGGCGGCCGAATCCGATCACGATGTTGCGGGCATAGTGCTCCTGGACCTCGAAAAAGTACTGGTCGTCCAGGATTTCGGTGATGATATTCCGGATGTCATAGGGTTGGTTAGGATCATCGGGGATCACCGAATTCAGGACTTCGCTCATCCTGTCCGGCGGGTCCATGGTCTCCTTTTCCGGCGGATCCTCCATATTGTTATCGGGCAGAAAAGAGAGCAGCTCTCGGATCAGTGCCAGGGTATGCTCCTCGTTCTCCGCGGCAAAATGGGCCACGCCTGAAAGTGAGTTGTGGGTCTCGGCTCCCCCCAATTCCTCCATGGTCACCTCCTCCTGGGTGACCGCTTTGATCACATCCGGCCCGGTGATGAACATGTTGCTGCAGCCCCGGGTCATGATGATAAAATCCGTGATGGCGGGGGAATACACAGCGCCCCCGGCGCAGGGCCCGATGATGGCAGAGATCTGGGGGATGACACCGGAAGCCAGCACGTTCCTCAGGAAGATGTCCGCGTATCCGGCCAGGGAGGCCACACCCTCCTGGATGCGGGCCCCTCCCGAATCGTTGAGCCCGATAATGGGAACGCCGGCCTTCATGGCGGAGTCCATGATCTTGCAGATCTTGGCCGCATTGGCCGCGCTCAGGCTGCCTCCGAACACGGTGAAGTCCTGGGCAAAGATGAATACTGAGCGGCCACTGATGGTGCCGAAACCGGTGACCACACCGTCCCCATAGATGCGCTTCTTGTCCATCCCGAAGTCATGGCTCTGATGCACAACAAATTTATCGGTCTCCTGGAACGACTCCTCATCGAGCAGAAGGTGGATCCGTTCCCGGGCGGCGAGCTTGCCGGATTCATGGCGCCGGGCGATCCGCTCTTCGCCGCCGCCGAGTTCCGCCAGCTTTTCCCGCCGCTTTATCTCCTGGATCTTCTTATCGATCGACATGGTCCTTCCGCCCCGGGAGGGTCAGCGCTTGACCTTTTCCCAGTCTTGAAGAAACTTTTCCATACCGATGTCCGTCAGTGGATGCTTCAGCAGTTTTTCGAAAGCCCCGAAGGGGATGGTGGCGATATCCGCTCCCATCATGGCCGCCTCGATGACATGCAGGGGATGGCGGATGCTGGCCACGATGACCTCGGCCTCGAAGCCGTAATTGTTGAAGATGGTCACGATCTGGCCCACCAGGTCCAGCCCGTCGTGTCCGATATCGTCCAGGCGGCCTACAAAGGGGCTTACATAGCGGGCACCGGCCTTGGCGGCCATGAGTGCCTGCATGGAGTTGAAGATCAGAGTGGTGTTGATGGGGATGCCCTCCCGGGCCAGCACCTTGATGGCCTTGAGCCCTTCGATGTTGATGGGAATTTTGACCACGACGTTGTCCGCCAGCTTGGCCAGCTCCCGAGCTTCGGGGATGATGTCATCGGCCAGGGTGGACACGGATTCTACGCTGACCGGACCGTCCACCACATCGCAGATCTTCTTGATCAGGACCTCAAAGGGTTGGTCCTCCCGAGATACTAGAGTGGGATTAGTGGTCACGCCGTCCAGGATCCCCCAGTTGGCTGCCTCCTGGATCTCTGCCAGGTTGGCCGTATCCAAAAAAAACTTCATTTCTACCTCCAATAGGTTAATAGGTAATACATAGTACAGATGCTGGAAAAAGTCTAATTTTTCATTCACGCCGGGCTGGAACTCGCCTCAGCGCTTGACGCGCATAACGGTGTTGGACAGGGTGCCAATGCCTTCGATCTGCACATCGACACGGTCGCCGGGGCTCATGGGCCCGATCCCCGCGGGAGTGCCGGTGGTGACGACATCCCCGGGCTCAAGGGTCATCACCTGCGTGATGTAGCCCAGCAGGAAGGGGATCGGGAAGATGAAATTCTGCGTGTTCCCCGACTGACGCAGCTTCCCGTTCAGGAACGTCTTCAGCTTGAGGCGGGCGGGATCGAGGTCGGTGACGATGCAGGGGCCGAGCGGGGCGAAGGTATCGAAGCCCTTGGCCCGCGTCCACTGGCCGTCTCTGTCCTGGAGATCCCGCGCAGTCACATCGTTCAGGCAAGTATACCCCAGGATGTGCGCGAACGCATCAGCGTTCCCGGTCAACCGGCTGGCTCGCTTCTTGATGACCAGGGCCAGCTCACCCTCGTAGTCCACCCTCCCCGCCATGTCCGGATAGAGGATGGAGTCATGGGGACCGATGACGGCCGAAGGCGGCTTCAGGAACAGGAGCGGCTGTTTGGGAACCGACTTCCCCCGTTCGGCGGCGTGGTCCTTGTAGTTGCGGCCCACGGCTACTATCTTGCCGGGCAGGACCGGAGGCAGCAGCAGCACGCTGCCGAGGGAAACGCCGGTGTCGCCCACCGCAAACTTCCGGAAGATCGAGCCTCGGATCGGAAAGAGCATATCCTCCTTCAGAATCCCGGTCTGGACTTTGCCTTGGTGTTTATAACGGTAGATCCGCATGGCTGTCTCCTGTGATCGCCGCGGTCACGCTCTTGGACCGGGTGCTCTCGTTGCCCTCCTGATCCAGGGCTGTGACCGCATATTCATACCGGACCTTTTTCCGGGGGCTGGTATCCGTGAAGTTGCTATCCAGAATACCCTCAGGGGTCAGGAGCGTATACTCACCGGACTCGGCCGGACGCCGCCAAACCCGGTAGGATGACAGATCGCGCTCCCGGCTGCGGTCCCAACTGAGAGATATGAAATCCTCTCCCGCGATGGCGATGAGGCCTTTGGGTGCAGAGGGTGCGAAGGTGTCCTTCACGGCGACCTCAATGGGCTTGGAATCCCCGCTCTCCGCAAAGGGGG
>JBGUED010000288.1:0-3865 GCA_041821525.1 Candidatus Aminicenantaceae bacterium
GTGCCCGGCTCCGGCGTCAGCATCTCCGGGACGGGTTCCTCTTCCTCAAGTGTTTCATTGATTTCCTGAGGCACAAATTCCTCAAGAGGGTCACCCGACCTCTCCCTGGCCTCGTCAATGACGTCGGCGAAACCATCAGGCAGGTCTTCGGTCAGGCTGCGGCGGATATCCCGGATCTCTGCCTCTTCCTCTGTCATCTCCTCCTGAAGTTCCGGAGGCTCTGTGCCAAGATCAGCGTCCTCTTCGGCAGGAGCCTCGGCTTCCATCGCGTCGCCAGCCGGTTCCAGCTCGTCGGCAGCTTGCTCCGGTCCTTCTTCTTCGGCTGCCGGTTCCAGCTCGGCGGCCGCCAGCTCTTGTTCTTCAGAAGCGGCTTCTACTCCAGCAGGGATCTCCGGTTCTTCGTCTTCCACAACCTTGATCGGGGCTTCTTTCTTGGTTTTTTTCGCTGCCGGTTTCTTCCGCCTGGATTTGCGTTTGCGAGAGGGAGTCCTCTTCTTGGGTGCGGCCTTTTTCTTCTCAGGTTCATTTGCCTCCGGATCGACCAGATCTGCTTCTATAGCGGCGACCAATTGCTCGGTTTCGCTTTTCTCCTCAGCCGGCGCCTCTTCATCGTCGTGCTCGGCCATCTCATCTTCCACAGGTGCCACGTTCTCTATGGGGACCACATCCTCTAATTCGGCTTCCAGCGACGCGCCCTCTCCCGTCTCCTCCTTCAGTTCCTCCTGGATCCCGCTTATATCCTCATCGACATCGATGATCTTTTCCCCAGGGATATCTTCGTCGATGAACTCGTCCTCGGGGAAGAGGAGCTTGGTCCCACAGTTCGTGCAGTATTCGGCTCCCTCGTCAATGATCGCCTTACAGTAGGGGCATCTTTGAATGGCCATTTGCCTTATTTTTAAATAGAAACCGCATCCTTGTCAATCAAAGAAAGGCCAACCTCTGTCATTGCGAACAAAGCGAAGCAATCCCCTCTTGTCATTGCGGGTGTAACGAAACAGTCCCCTCTTGTCTGAGTTGACATAAAACCCGAAATCGACTACAAATATACAACACGTGTGGGCGATTAACTCAGTGGAAGAGTGCTACCTTCACACGGTAGAAGTCACAGGTTCAAATCCTGTATCGCCCACCACACCTTTGTCCGAAATGCCAACCCTATTCAAGTCCCCCTTGATTGCACATGGGGGATAAGCCAGCACAGACCATTACGGAATTCTCCGACCTACGCCCGGCAAGACTCGTCACTCACCGTCCCTCCGGACTTTCAGGTCGTGATCGAGGTGGTAGGTCGCGCCCGCCAACGTGTCCGACTCCCAGGTTCTGGCACCATAGGTGACCCGGCAAGGCTGGCCCGACTTGGAGCGAATCACGGCTCCGGTGAGTTTGCCCTCCTTCCAGTGTATGTCCACATCGAACCCACCGCGTGCACATAGCCCTGTGACCGCGCCGGCGGACCAGGCCGCGGGCAGGGCCGGCAACAGCTGGATCTGGCCGGCGTGACTCTGCACCAGCATTTCACAGTAACCGGCGGTCGCACCGAGGTTGCCGTCGATCTGGAAGGGCGGGTGGGAATCGAACAGGTTCGAATAGACCCCGGCACCGCTCTGTCCGTAGATGGTCTTCGTTTCGCTGACCAGGGTGATCAGGTTGCGCAACAGTGTGTAGGCACGATCGCCGTCGCCGAGGCGCGCCCAGAAATTGATCTTCCAGGCGCGGCTCCAGCCGGTGCTTTCATCCCCCCGTGCATTCAAAGAAACGCGGGCCGCCTCGGCCAGGGCCGGCGTGGTGACCGTGGAAATCTGGCGGCCAGGGTACAGGGCGAACAGATGCGAGACATGACGATGGTGATCATTGGGATCGTCACGGTCGATTTCCCATTCCTTCAACTGTCCCCAGCGTCCGATCTCGGGTTTCAGAAGGTCCTCACGCATCTGAACAATATGGTCCCGGAACGCCTTGTCCTCCCCCAGCGCATCTGCGGCCTCGATGGTGTTGGTGAACAGGTCGTAGACTATCTCTTGATCGTAGGTCACCCCCTCTTCCGGCTCGTACTTGTACTGCTCCGGTGACCAGCCATCCGGCGTCACCAGTGTGCCGTCAGGTCGTCGTTTCAAGTGATCCTCCCAGAAATGACAGACCTCCTTGAGCACGGGATAGGCGGTGTTGCGGAGGTACGCCCAGTCACGGCCAAATGCAAAATGCTCCCACAGGTGCTGGGCATACCAGGCGCCGCCCGGTGGATTCCACTTCCAATACGCGATACCACAGGCATTATTCATGGTCTGTACGGTCCAGCCTCGAATCTTCCCGTAGTGCCGTTGGGTGTTTTTCGCATTGACCTCACGAAGACTGGTCACGTAGTCAATAAACGGAACGTGACATTCTGCGAGATTGGCAGGTTCCGCCGGCCAATAGTTCATCTCCACGTTGATGTTCGAGTGATAGTCGCACGCCCAGGCGGGCCTATTGCTGTGGTTCCAGACCCCCTGGAGATTGGCAGGCAGCGAACCGGGACGTGAGCAACTGATCAGAAGATACCGCCCGAACTGGCAGAACAGGGCCTCCAGTTCAGGATCGACCGAGCGGTCCCGCGTATAGGCTTCCAGACGCGCCAGAGTACTCTTGGCACGTCTTTCCGGCGCGGTCTTTCCCAGGTCAAGAGACACGCGACGAAAAAGAGACTGATAGTCCTTTACATGCTCGGCCAGAAGACGCTCTGCCCCCTGAGACGCGGCAGAATCGACATGATTTGTCACGGTCGCGTGCGGATGCTCGCCCAGCCACTGCCTGCTGTAGTCCTGTACAAAGTTCGTCCCCGCGCTCAGAATGAGCGTCAATTCGTCGCACCGGTTGAAACTCAGACCCAGCGGCGACATCGGCGTCCTGCCGGCGTTCTCGGGGACAGCACGCTTGACCTCTCCGGCCTGATTCAACACCTGCACCTGCGCTTCGTATTCAAAACCGTTGTCCAATTTGCCCACCGAAGACAGCCTGTTTTTGGCCAGCTTGATCTGGGCGCCGTGCATGTCCGTCAGCCAGAGTCGCCCTGTATAGGCACCGGATTTGTCCGCCGTCAAATGGATCACAATCACCTTCGCAGGGTGGCTGGCAAAGGCCGTTTGCCGATAGCGTACGCCCTCGTACTCATACACCACACGATGCAGCGCGCGATCGATATCGAGTTCTCGTCTGTAGTCGGTGACCTTGGCCGGATCATGCCCGAGACGGATGAAGATGTCACCGAAGGCTTGATAGGCCCCCATATTCTCCTCCTCGATATCGTCCGGCCGGGGCATACGATCCCCGCTCCAGAGGCTGATTTCGTTGAATTGAATCCTCTCGATATCGGTCCCGCCAAAGAGCATGGCCCCCATGGGACCGTTGCCAATCGGCAAGGCTTCAGTCATCCACGACGTGGCCGGTTGATCGTACCATAGACACAAGGCCCGACTGTCGACGCCGGTATCCTTGCCGATGGCCCCTGTCACCAGGAAGATCATGCCAATCAATATACACATCTTCTTCATATAAAGCCCCCTGTTCATCGCTTGCTTCCCTTTCATTGTATGACCCAGCAAAGGTGGCGAAACTGATGGCGGCTGCCCTGCCAATCCGCTCTCAATGTCCTTCGCTTGAAATTATAAAGAATTTGGTTTCTGAATCTTTGAAATAAAACTCCCTTCCATAACCGGAACAAATATAAATCGCCCCAGCAAACACTGTCAAGCGGGGTTAAGCCGGGTGACTCGAAATAAGGGAGAGCTCAGAGAACCGGAAAAGCCAAAAACGCTGTTCTGAGCAGCTTAGGCCCGGGAAATCATCCAAACCTCTCTCCGAAGGAATCCGTTCATGAAAAATATTC
>JBGUED010000289.1:0-3849 GCA_041821525.1 Candidatus Aminicenantaceae bacterium
CTTGACAGCATGCGCATACTTTACGTTGTGGCCGCCCTCCTGTCAAGCGTTTCTATTCTCTTTTTTCCTGGATTATTCACGAGTGGAGGGGTAGGCTGGGTCGGGTGCTGCAGCGACGAAGAAGTGGTTCATGAGCTGTGGTGAACTACAGCGATTGGGCCATGATGAAGTCGATGTGCTGATTTCGGCCTGCCCGAAGGGGAAAGAATGTCGATGACAATTATGAGTTTTATAAAAGAAATATCGGCATTCTTTATGAATAATTCAGGAGGATTAATCGCGGACGATACGCAGGTGCTGAAGCGGGATCGAGAGGCCGTGCAGCTGGCCGTTCTCATCGGTGATCAGTTCGACCTGGGTGGCCCCCATTTCCATGATCAGGGTGCAGGGCTCGTTTTCCTTCGGGTTCAGGGTGAATGGTGTCTCTACCTGGGGAATGATGTAGGCGGAGAGCTCCAGGGCCTCCTCAAGGGAGCAGCCGAATTTTTTGGTGATGGCCATGTAGGGGGAAAAGATCGTAATAGGAAGCAGGAATGTGTCCCGCCGGACCGGGACCCGGCTGGTCTGTTCCTGACCGGCCACCCGGATGATGTTCCGGGCCTCCCCATCCTGGAGTTCGCTCTCGATGTCCTGGACCACGCCGCCCACAGAGCCCTTGAAACGGAACGCGGTAGGGATAAAGCTGGGATTCATGCGAATGACCAGCTCCTCAATGGACATCTGGATGGGTTTGGTAATCCGGCCCACGACGCTCAGAACCATGCCGGTGTCGTCCCTGCGCCAGACGAACTCCTCGTATCCGACCTTCTCGTCCATGAAGTAGATGGAGAAGGTGCCCCTCTCGTATTCTTCCTGGGGTGCAGAGCTCACGTGGATCCCTGAGAAAAGAACGCCGGTCAGAGCGAGCAGTGCCAGGGAACATCGCATGGATCCCGCCTCAGGCTGTCTATCCCGTCTACTCGACGATAACAGCCGTACCGTAGGCCAGGATCTCGGAGGCGCTCTGCATGATCATGGAGGTCGTTAACTTGATGCCGACGATGGCATTGGCTCCCAGGCTTTCCGCCTCCTCGACCATGCGGTCGAGCGCCTGCTCACGGGACTCGGCCATCATCTTGGTATAATCGGTGATCTCGCCGCCCACCAGGTTCTTCAGTGCGGCCGAAATATCCCGCCCCACATGCCGGGCCCGGATCGTGTTGCCGCGTACCAGACCCAGATTTTTCTTTATGGTCATCCCGGGGAACTCATTTGTTGTGACGAGCATCATTTCAGGACCTCCTTGTAGCGCTCACGCTTATCCACGAACAGCCGCTCTCGGCCGAAACTCACCAGCAGGACCACGGCACCGGCCATAACGGCCAGTATCCCCACCTTCAGCAGCAGGGGGATCTCAGGGTCCTGGATGATGGCCTCCACCATCAAGTAGCCGCCGAAAAAGAGAAGAATCATAGCACCGATGGACATAAATATCCACCCGATTCCTCTTTCCAGGCGGTTGTACACCAAAGTCCAGTAGACTTCCCAGGTCTCTTTCGGGGGATTTTTGAACACCATTTTTTCCATGACCTCCTCGAATTTTCGTGTTTCCTCGAACTCTTTCTGGCATTCGGGGCAGGTCCGAATATGCTCCTCCACCTGACCTTTCTGGCTGTTGTCGAGCACATCCTCATGGTAGGACGCGATGAGTTTTTTGATGTCTGCATGCTCCATGAGATTCTCCTTGAGGGTCTATTCCGAATACCAATATTTTTTCATAATCTCTTTCAACTTTTTTTTGGCGTAGAAGAGAGACGACATGACCGTGCCCATGGGCTTCCCAGTCATCTCCGCGATCTCCTGGTAGGAGTACTGCCGGAAGTAGCGGAGGATGATCACCTCCCGCTGTTCAAAGGGGAGTTCCTCGATGCCCTTCCACATGAGCTCCTTGAGCTCTCGATTGTCCTTCTCCTCTTTGAACACACGGACCTCGTCCAGCGGCACCTCGGCCAGGCGCCGGCGCTTCTTGATGTGGTCCAGACACAGGTTTTTGAGCAGCCGGTAGAACCAGGGAAAGAACCGCTTCTCAGGATCGTACTGCTTGATCTTGCGGAACGCCCGCACGAACGCATCCTGGGAGATGTCCAGGGCGTCCTGCTGGTTGTGGACGAATCCCAGGGCGATGTAGTAGGCGGTCTGCATGTAACACTTGACGATCCCTTGGAAAGCCTGGCGATCGCCCTGGCGGACCCGGATCAGGATCTCTTTTTCCGACAGCTCAGTCTCCGTCATGGGTCTCACTCGCACTCCGGATAATACCTGATCGGCGCACATAGTTGTCTGCTTGGCCATCTGTGTGTCTCTTCATGGGCATATACACCGGATATCTGCATTTTATTCAAAGCGGATAAATATAATTATAGCCCCAAGAACATGCCTCAGTAGGAAAAGTGGATCGTTTTCTCCGTGCCGGCGGGTTAAGGGGACGGGGGGACGATCAGATCAAGACGGCCGGGGATGACATGGGCCGTCAGTTCCTTCTTTTCGGTGTAGAACAATTCCCCCTCCGTGTGGAAGGCGATGGGCGCCTCGCAGGTCACGGTCACAGAGGCGGCCTGGGTGTAGTGCACCAGCGGATGTGCCAGGTGCTTGGCCTTCTGCACCAGCTGGAACAGATGCAGGCGCGTGCCCGGCCCGCATTCTTCGATGAACATGACGTCCAGCTTGCCGTCGGTCATGTCGGCCTTGGGACAGGTGGGATAGCCCCCGCCCGAGATCCGGTTGTTGCCCAGGTTCAGCATCATGGCCTTCCCCTCGATGACCTCTCCGCCGTCGGTCTCCACCCGGATGAAATACCCCCGATGCTGAAAAATGGCCTTGATGATGGACCAGAAGTACAGCATCTGTCCTTTGAGTATTTTGTTGCTGAGATGGATCTCGCTCATGGTGATGTCGAATCCGAAGCCCACCAGGCTCACCGCATAGCGGTCCCCGATCTTGATCACATCGCGCTTCTCCGTGTGCCCGAGCTTGAGTATCTCGACCGCCTGAGTTATGGAGCGGGGGATGTGGTTGCCCGTGGCAAAGTCGTTGCCCGTACCCATGGGCAGGATGCCGAAACGGGTTTCCGGGCGGTTGGTCAGGATGGCGTCGGCGATGTTGCTGACGGTGCTGTCCCCCCCGGATGCGACCACGGTGTCGAAACCGTCCCGGATGGCTTCCACGGCCATGTGATACTCGTCCATGGGATTCTCGGTGATGGTGTAGACGAAATCGATCTCCGACTCCTCCAGCGCCTTGATCTCCTTAGGGATGAGCGGGCGGTGGCGATCCCGGTTGGAATGGGGGTTGCAGATCACGAAGGTACGGCCATTGGCACCCGTCTTTTCGGGTTTTTTTGTCGGTTTCCAGATAAAAGGAATTGTCGCCTCCTTTACATTTTGTTGGATTTGGATCCGTCCCCGCCCCGCTGACGCACCACTTCGTACAGGAAGATGGCTGCGGCCGCTGACACGTTCAGGGAAGAGACCGCTCCAGCGAGCGGGAGGGACAGGATGGCGTCACACTTACTCCTGACCAGCGGGCGCAATCCCCGGCCTTCGGATCCAAGCACCAAGGCTATGGGAGTGGTGTAGTCGAATTTATACCAGGGGCGGCCGCCACCCCCCTCAGCCCCCACCAGCCACAGGCCCGACCGCTTGAGAAGCTCCATGGTCCGAGCCAGGTTTGTGACCTGTGCCACGGGTAGGTGTTCGGCCGCACCGGCTGACACCTCATAGACCGCAGGGGTCAGTCCCGCCGCCCTCCTGGCCGGGAGGACCACCCCATGCACCCCTGCCCCCTCGGCAGACCGGATGATGGCTCCCAGGT
>JBGUED010000290.1:0-3848 GCA_041821525.1 Candidatus Aminicenantaceae bacterium
TGGGATGTTACGGGTATTCCAAACCCACCAGCCCGGCCCTGGACGCCCTGGCAGCCGAGGCCGCCCTATTCCTTAAGGCCTACAGCACGACTTCCTGGACCCTTCCCGCGCACGTCTCCCTCCTGACCGGCCTGGATGGCCTGCGGCACGAAGTGTATTATCCCCAGGAGAAATTCGATCCCGCGACACCAACGCTGGCTAAGCTCCTGCGGCGGCGGGGCTACTCGACCGCTGCCTTTACCGGGGGCGGATACCTGAGCAACGTGTATGGATTCTCCCAAGGCTTTGACACCTATCAGGAGATACGGCTGCATGGGAATCGGGCCATCCGTTTCGATGAAGCGGAACGGCTGGCCGAACTGGCCTGTGACTGGATCGAAATAAACCGTGATAAACCGTTTTTCCTGTTCCTCCACACCTACCAGCCGCATGATCCCTATGCCAACCTCTCCCCCCTGGGGAAGATGTTTCTGGCCGAATCAGCCCCGTGGGATCAGGCCAGAATGGAATCTCTGTTTCAAGATCAAGGACGCTTCAACACCGGGTTCACACCTGAGGAAAAGGAAAACATCGTGGGACTATACGAGGGAGAGATCCGGTACACGGACGAGATGTTTGTACTTCCTGTATTGGAGGCCCTGAAAGAGTCCGGCCTGTATGAAAACACTCTGGTCATTTTCCTCTCCGATCACGGTGAGGAATTCTATGACCACGAATCATGGTTGCATGATCACAGCCTCTATGAAGAGGGGATCCGGATCCCCCTCATCATCAAGTTCCCCCAAGGGCGCTTCAGCGGGCAACGCGTCACCGATGTGATGCGCATAACCGACATCATGCCCACCGTGCTCGATTTCGCCGGGATCGAGCCTGAGGGATTTGACCTGGATGGGGAAAGTCTGTTCCCTTTGCTGGAGGGCCGGGAAAGGCAGCCGCGCACGGTCCTGACCGATCTCGCCCTGCGGCAGTTCCCGGACCCGCCGACGGTTATCTCCCTCGTCCGGGACAACCTTAAGGTCATCGTCCATAAAAGGTTGGGCTCTCCCTACGTGGAGAGAATCGCCAGGGAGATCAATGACTACCATGTGGAGCTCTATGACCTGGAGCAGGACCCCGGGGAAACGAAAAACCTGGCCCAGGACAGCCGCTACCGGGCAGAGGTTGTCCAGTTTATCCGAGAGATCCACGCCCTTTTCCAGGAGGCCAGAGACAGCCGCACGCAGAAGAATCAGGTCGAGATGGACAGGAGCCTGGAGGAGCGCCTCCGTGCCCTTGGGTATATAAAATAGGATACAGAAGGTGCGATGAGTCCAATGGCAATGCTCGAGATGCCCTCACGCCGATGTTTGATCTGGCCGGTGTATTGGATTCTTTCCCTCCTGGCTCTTGTATTTTTGGCCCCCTCCTGCAGTCGGGATCGGGAGCAGCCGCAAAACTTCATCCTCATGACCCTGGACACCCAGAGGGCGGATTTCCTGGGCGCCTATGCTTCGGACACCCAGACGCCTAACCTGGATTCGCTGGCCCGTTCGGGAATTGTGTATGAGAACTGCTACTGTCTGATCCCCACGACACTGCCTTCCCATGCCAACATGTTGTTTTCCGAGGAACCGCATCGCCTGCAGGTTTTCAACAACGGTCAGGTCGTCCAGGCCGATGATCGGCGCCCTTCGTTCGTGCAGGTGTTCAAGAGCCAGGGCTACACCACGGCGGCCTTCCTTTCCCTGGGAGTGCTGAAAAAACGCCACGGGCTGAGCGAGGGATTCGATGTCTATCAGGACGAGTTCCCCCAAGGGCGCTTCTATCTGACCGCCCAGGAGCTTAACCGCAACCTGCTGCCCTGGATCGAAAAACACCAGGATGAACCGTTTTTTCTCTGGGTACACTATTCCGACCCTCACGAGCCCTATTACCCACCGGATTCGCCCAAAGAGATGAAGGTGTTCCTCAACGACACCCAGATCTCGGAAATCTCCCTGAATAAATCCCTTAATCATCTCGAGCTCGAATTGAAGGAGGGAGAAAACCGGCTCCGATTCGAAATACCCAGGCCCTATGTCCGCGATCGCCGAAAAAAAGTAGCCCTGTTCGACAGGTTCAGCCCGGGCAAGATAGAGAAGGAACAGGACGTCACACTGGACTTTCGCAAGGGATGGCACAAACAGGGGAATCAGAAGTTCTACGGCGTGAGCCGAACTGCCATTCTGGATGTGCACAATCCCCAAGGACCCCGCAAGATCGACTTCTCTTTCCGCGGGAAGATCATCGTGCCCCTCCAGTACAAACGCGGGCGCTATCAGAGCGAAGTCGAGTATATGGATAAGCATATCGGGGATCTGCTCCAGAGTTTGAAAGGGCTTGGACTCTTCGACAGGACCCATCTCCTGGTCATTGGAGATCACGGTGAAGGCCTGGGTGAGTATCCGAGATGGGACGGGAAGCCGCATTACGGCCACACCCACTATCTCCAGGGCGTGTATATGCACGTCCCGCTGATCATCCGCCCGGCCGCTCTCGAGGGCGATCCGCGTCGGGTCAAAGATGTGGTCACCACCCTGGATGTGGCGCCCACGATCATGCACATGATGGGATTCCGGGAACTGCGCCATTTTCAGGGCGCCAGCCTCATCGACCTGCCTCCTGGGACCAATCGGAAGGTCTTCCAGCAGGCCCACCGCCCGCTGGCCCATAAAGACACCTTCGCCCTCCTCCACTATCCCTGGCACATTATCTTCACTCCTGTCGATAAGGCGTATGAGCTCTATGACCTCAGCCGGGACCCCGGCGAGACCCAGAACCTCTACGAGGAATCCCTGGCCGAGCCCGTTCGCTCCTTGAAGGCAGAACTCGATGCCTTCACCCGTAAGGTCCTCAATGAGAAGATCGATCCCCAATTCGACAAGCAGAGCCAGAGGATGCTGAAAGCCCTGGGATATATCAAGTAACAGCCCTCCATTTGCTCTCAATTTTCCAAGTTCCAAAGATTTTAAAAAAAAGCCGTGAAAACGTTTGCATCTTTTTTTTTTATTGTATAAAATTGTGGTCTTTTAACGTCTATGACTGAACTATTTTTCGTATTTCTCATCAACGGGGCCCTTGGCGTGATTCTCGTTGTGGTCAATAAGATCACTGGACCCAAGAGGACCAATCCCACCAAAGAAACGCCCTACGAGTGTGGAAGCCCCTATCTTCAAGACAGGATCTACCCCATCCCCATCAAATACTATCTAGTGGCCTTTCTATTCCTGGTCTTTGATGTGGAAGTGGTCTTTTTCTACCCCTGGGCACTGATCTTCAAGAAGATCGGTACTCCGGCTCTGATCTTCATGTTCGCCTACATCGCGATCCTGGGTCTTGGATTCGTGTACGCGTGGAAGAAGGGAGCTTTTCAATGGGAAAAATAACCAAGCGCGCCTATTATCGGGAAACGCTCAACGGCGGATTCATTGCGACTAAACTCAACTACATGCTGGGCTGGGGCCGCAAGTACTCGCTCTTCCACTATCCCTTCATCACCGCCTGCTGCGGCATGGAGTACATGTCCGCGGCCTGTGCACACTGGGATTTTGACAGGTTCGGCGTTGGGATGACCACCTTCTCTCCCCGTCAGGCGGACATGCTGTTCGTAGTCGGGACCATATCCCAAAAGGAGGCCCCGGTACTCAAAACGGTCTATGAGCAGATGTGCGAGCCCAATTGGGTTATCGCCTGCGGCGCCTGCGCGGTCAGCGGCGGCATCTACGACAACTATGCCGTGCTCCAGGGGATCGACCGGATCATCCCGGTGGACGTCTACATACCCGGCTGCCCCCCCAGGCCGGAAACCATCCTGAATGCCTTGGAGAGGC
>JBGUED010000291.1:0-3813 GCA_041821525.1 Candidatus Aminicenantaceae bacterium
GCCCCTGCTGCAGGTGTGCGATCATGAAGCGGGCCAGGTCCTCGGCCGTCGTGCTCATGGACCCCGCGGGATACATGCCGTTGATCAGCTCAAAATCATCCGGTGTGAACACACCGCGCCCGTATTTGTATCCGCCGGACATCTGTTCGGACAGGTGATCGGGCAGAGGCTGCCGGAATGTGCTGTTGTCCATGCCCAGGGGTGCGAAGATGTTCCGTTCCAGATATTCCTCGAAGGGGATGCCCGAGACAACCTCTACGACGTAAGCAGCCAGGGAGGAACCGTAGTTGGAGTAGGCGGCGATCTCACCGGGAGGGAAAACCCGTTCAGGGAGATTGCCCCTTAGGTACTCCCCCAGCGGGACCAGTTTGTCCGGAGTACGCGCCGCCATGCCCAGGACCGTTTCCTCGAATCCTGCAGTGTGTGCCATCAGGTCGTTCATGGTGATTGGCTGGGGAAAGGTATCCGGGATCTGGAACGTTGTGAGGTATGTGTTGATGTCCACATCCAGGTCGATCCGGCCCTGTTCAACCTGCTGCATCACCGAGGTCCACACAAAGAGCTTGGAAACAGATCCGGGACGGAAGAGAGTTTTGTCAGGCAGTGCAGGGGCCTTACTCGCCACATCAGCGTAGCCGTATCCCTTAGACAGAAAGATCTCCCCGTCCTTGACCGCTACGAAAACGGCGCCGGCTATATGGCGGGACACCATGTGGATGCGCATGATGCCGTCCACGAATGTCTCCAGGTCAACAGCATCTATCAGGCCGGTGGATACGGTCTCCTCAGGAATCAGGCTTTCACTTTGTTCCTCCTGTTCCAGTTGGCCCGCATGCAGCAGACTCGCTGTAACGATACAGATCAGGATCAGGATACATACTGGGATTCGCTTCATGGTCAGCTCCTTCGCTCTATTCCCCAGGGATATATATCACAGTGCCCCTCATGTTCCTGTCTTCCCCAGTAGAAACTTGTTGATGCAGTACTCGATCAGCCGGGCAGATTGTTTATAGGCCCGACGGGGCCGGCCGAAAGGGTCGTCGATGTCCCAAAAGACGAGCCGCTCAATCGATCCCGGGAAGCGGGCCTTGAGTGTCTCGTACACATGGGCATCGAGCACAATGATCCAGTCGTATTCCTCCAGAGAGAGCGCAAAGACGTCGAGGGTTCCGTAGCCCGAGATATCCACGTCATAGAGGTCGTCCATCACGTCGATGGCCTCGGGTTGGGGCCCTTCGAACGCGGGAGCCAGGCCGGCGCTTGCCACCCGAACCCCTTCGCCCAGAACCTTCCGGGCCAGCCCTTCAGCCATGGGGGAACGGCAGGTGTTGCCGTAACAGACGAACAGAAAGCTCTGGCCTGGTTTCCATTCGATCGAACGCGACATGGGTTTTAGTGTAAAGCTTGGCGCCCTTAAAATCAATTGGGAGTCTGGGAGACGGAGAATCCCATGGGAGGGGGCGGGAGCTCGAGGCTCTTACCGCCCGCGTGCCGCAGCCAGGCGCTTCTGAGCGTCGCGCTTTTCAGGGAGCTGAGGATCGGCATCCTCCCAGAGCTCCAGGAACTTTTGGTAGCCGCTGCCCGCTATGTCGTTGAGCCCATATTCTTCCCTGATCTTGCCCAGCTTGTAATAGATCTTGGCATAGAGGTCGCCGTAGAGCAGGCGGCCGGATGTCAGGTCCCGGGCGTTCTCGAACTCTTCCAGGGCTTTGATGGGATTGTCCGCGGCGTAGTAGGCCTCGGCCAGGGCATCGATGAAGAGCGCGTGGTCATTGGAGTGGAGCCAAGGTGCCCCCTGCGGAGGGAGCAGATTGACGGCCTGAACGAAATACTCGACAGCCTGGGGCGGATTGTTCCGTGCCATCTCGATCTCTCCCATGAGATGATAATAGTAACGCATACGGTCCTTGACCGGCCCTTTCTCACATAACCCGCGCAGTCGGTCGGCGGTGCGCTCGGCATCCCGCATCCGCTTGAGGGCCAGATAGCAAAGGCCCCGGTAGTGCAGGGCATCTCTGGGCAGGTCCATAGTATCTCCCTGGACAGCAATGCTCCAGGCTGCATCACACTGCTGCATGGCCTTGGATGCCTTCCCGGTCTCCAGGTAGATCCGGGCCAGATCAAGGTGCAGGCGGTATTTCCATCCCATCTCTTGAGACTCAGCGGCGAGCCGCACGCCCTGGTTCAACTGATCCAGGGCCCGGCTGAACTGGCCTCCCAGCAGGTAAAGGTCGGCCAGGCGTTTCCTTCCCCAGAGTTGGGCGATGGTCTCAGAATCCTGGAGCAGGGTGTTGAACTGGGCTTCGGCGGCCTTCAGCTCTCCCTGCATCAACAGGATCTCGCCCTGCATGCGGGTTGAGGTGTAGGAAGTGCCAAACCTCCGACCCCTCTTGATCTCGTCCAGTGCGCTGTCGTAATCGCCCTTCAAGAGGAAGATCCAGGCCAGCTGGAAGTGGATTTCCTCTGAGTCATAGGACTCCCGTAAAAAGGCCCGCAGGTTCTCGGCGGCTGCCTCGTAGTCCTGCTGCAGAGCATAGACTTGAGATATCCCCAGAGAGAGGTTCCAGGACATGACCTGGTTCCGGCGATTGGCCGTGAAGCCCTCGTAGGCCCTGTCCCAATCTCCCAGGTTGCTGTACAGGATCCCCAGGTTTGTGTGCGCTCTGGAGTCATCGGGATAGAGCTCGATCAGTCGGGAATAGACCTTGAGCGCGATGTCAAATGTCTTCTCTGAGCGGCGGTAGAACTCACCCTGAAGATGCAGCCGATCCTGCTCGGAGAGGCGGTCCACGAGCCTCTGAGCGGCCTGACATTTCTTCCAACCCTTATCATGGTAGCCCAGAGAGGTGTACGATTCCGCCGCACCGATATAGGCGGCCGCAAACTCCGGATCCAGTTCGATCGCCTGCTCAAAGGCATCGATGCTGCGGCGATAATCCTGGTTCCATTGATACCACTTTCCTGAGGCATAGGATGCATATGCCTCATGAGAGGAGGTCGTGTATTCCTGAAATTCCAGGTCGGAATCTGCAGTGCCGGCCCCATTGACGGCCTGGGGCATGTTCTCTCTCAAATGCGTCGCGGCATCATCCACCAGGGAGAGGAGCTCCTGAGGCCCTGCAAGCCCGATAGCCTTAGAGGCCAGTGTTCGTCCATTGGAAGCGTCCATGAGATCCAACTGCAGCTCGAGCATCCCGCTGTTCCGGTGCAGCCGTCCCCCTGCAATATAGAGGGCGCCTGTCCTGCGTGCGATCTTCTGGAGGTCTGCTGTGGTGTGTTCTTTGCTACTCAGTTCCTGCATATTCAGCCTTTTGAGGGCCATGAACATCTGCTCGCCGGGAACCACTTCATAGGATGTAGCCTGAGAGAGGTCGGTAGCCAGGGCATGGCCGAAAGCCCTGCACCAGATATCATTTACCGGTTCACCCGTATCGTTGAGGAGGCTCAATACAGCCAGCCGGGTTTCTCCGGTGGGAGATACGATGGGACCCACGTCCCCTGAGCCTGGTTTGAAGATCATCAGGGTCGCCAGAATCCCTACGACAGCCACTCCGATGATTAAGAGGAACGGCACTGACCGGAGCCGGGTACTGACCCGCAGTGTCAGCTTGGGGGCATGCGCCCGGCTGACGGGATGCGGTTCCGTTCTCACTTGGGGGCGGGGCGGGGCAGAGGCCGGTTTTTGCATGAGCGGCGGCATTGGAGCCGAAATCCTGGGCTGCGGTGCCGGAGAAATCGGCACGAGTTTCAGTTTCCGCACAGGTTCAGGTTCTCGGGACGCTTTCACGGGGACCGGTTTGTTTTGTACAGTAG
>JBGUED010000292.1:0-3811 GCA_041821525.1 Candidatus Aminicenantaceae bacterium
GATGAAACGCGTGAAATCGTCTGTCCCGGTTACGAGATCGTACGCAAGTTGAAACTGATGCATCTGGGGGGAGGTCTCTGAGGCATGAATGCCCGAGTCTATCCAGACTATAACCTTACCCTCGTTTGCGAGGCTTTGGGCCTCCTGTTCCGAGAGGTCACGGGCCATGCTCAATTTCCGGGATATTTCTTGGTATTTCTTCAACTGGACCATGTTGTCCTCAGAGGAAATGATCGCGTATTTCATCCGCTTGCCCATCGAGGTCGGCCCCATATCAAAAACTTGGATGCGATCCGTTTCTTTAGCTATCTGCTCAAAATAGCCTGCCAACTGCCCATAGGTGGCAAGATGGAAATCATCGCCGGGCTTATAACCAAGGTAAGCTTCTGGCGTTGTTACCTGGCTGAAACATAAAACCACAGGAATAAACAGGAAGAAATATCTGATGATCAGTTTCTTTAGAATGTTTTGAATTCGAAACAACATCGTGGCCCTCCTTAACTCAAGCTTTTTACTTGCTACTATCACACCAAAATGATCATATCAAATAAAAATGTTTTAATATGTTGAGAAAACATAAAAACTCAAGTGCCGGTTGAAATTCCAGTTCCAGAATAATCCTTTCCCACAAAGGGAATGTTCAGATATAATTCAGTGATCCAGGAGGAAATCATGAGGCATACTAAGAGCTCTTTTACGCGTCTGGCAACGGCCTTTTTATTGATGATGATTCCCATGGCAGCCTATGGCCAAGGCGCAACGGATATCTATCTTGTCCGGATGAAAGTGAGCGGAGAGAAGTACACCTTAAGCAAATCCGTAAAGATCAATCCAAACGAAGGCTACAACAACCAGCCGTCTTTCCATCCCGACGGAGGTTCTGTCCTCTATTCCTCGCAGTCAGGCACAAATACCGACATCTATCGCTACGACATCGAGACCGGGAAGACCATGCGCCTGACAAACACACCGGAATCAGAGTACTCTCCGATCGTGATGCCGGACGGAGATCGTTTCTCGGTCATTCAGCTGGTCATCTACGATGGTCCCCGGAAAGGCGCCCAGCCCCTGATCGCCTTCCCCCTGACAGGCGGAGGATCGGAACTGATCTACGAGGAGGGAGAGAAGGTCGGCTATCATGCCTGGATCGATCCGCATAAAGTGGCCATGTTCATACTGGGAGCACCCAACTTCCTCAGGATCGCGGATCTCAAAAACGTCTCCTCCAAACGCATTGCCGAAAACATAGGCCGGTCGCTATACAAGATCCCGGACATGGAAGCGATCAGCTTCTCTCAAAGCCAGGAGGGTGGGGGAGAGGTCATCATGAAATATGACCTAGTCTCAAACAAAACGCAGAGCATCGTTCCCATGCTGGAGGGAAACAGTTTCTATGCCTGGACGCCAGATGGCGCTCTGATCATGGGAGTCGGAGCGAAACTTTATCGTGTGAAACCTGGGACTGAAAAGAAGTGGCACGAGATCGGTGATCTGGAGAGCTTTGGCGTACACGGCATTTCCCGCCTGGCCATCGGGCCCGACATGCGATGGCTGGCCGTCGTCGATAGCCCCGGAACGGGCCGATAAGCCAAAAGAAAGACCGCGAATCCAGCCTCCCATATGGCTTTTGCTCCCTTCGTTCGATCCTGGGGCTTAGAGAGGCTTCTGGCACCTTGTGCAAAGGAAAAACAAAGCCATTAATTTTCATTGACCACCATATTTGGTTTTGATATTGTCATGGTCTGCTCAAAGGAGGTAATATCATGAAAAAAAATCTTTGGATGATTCAGATCATTTTACTGGTGGCGGTCGGACTCATGTTTGCTTCATGTTCCAAGACCGCTGAAGTACCGGCTGCAGAGGGAAACAATCCCTTTTTCGCTGAATACGACACGCCCTACCAGGTCCCGCCGTTCCACATCATCACGCCGGCACACTTCATTCCCGCCTATGAAAAGGGAATGGAGGAACATAACACGGATATCGATGAGATCGTGGGCAATCCGGAAGCCCCGAACTTCGAGAACACGATCGCAGCCCTGGACCGTTCGGGCAGGCTGCTCACCGAGGTCTCGCGAGTATTTGGAGGGATAAACGGAGCCAACACCAATGACGATCTTAAGGCCATCCAGCAGGAAATGGCTCCCAGGTTGGCGGCACATCGGACAGAGATCAACCTGAACAAGGCCCTGTTCGAACGGATTAAGGCGATATACGAACAGCGGGAGGGGATGGATCTCTCCGATGAGCAGCTCTACCTGCTCGAAAACCTCTACAAGGGATATGTCCGAAACGGCGCAGAGCTAAACGACCAGGACCGGGCTACACTCAAAGAGATCAACGGAACGATGTCGAAACTGGGCGTCAATTTCTCGCAGAATGTCCTGGCCGAGACCAATGAATTCAAGATGGTGATCGAGGACGAGGCCGACCTGGCCGGCCTGCCGGAATCTTCTATACAGGGAGCGGTCGAGGCAGCCAGCGAGGCGGGCATGGACGGGAAATGGGTGTTCACAACCCACAAGCCCAGCATGCTCCCGTTCCTGCAGTACTCCGAGAAGCGGGACCTGCGTGAAAAACTCTACACGGCCTATATAAAAAGAGGGGACAACGACAACCAGTACGACAATAAAAAGGGCCTGTCCGACCTGATTAAACTGCGCGTCGAACGCGCGAATCTCATGGGATACGACACATATGCCGATTACACCCTGGAAACCCGCATGGCCAAAACACCGCAGAACGTCTACGACCTCCTGAACCGGTTGTGGGATGCGGCCCTCCCCATATCCATAAAAGAGAGGGAGGAGATGCAGGCCATAATCGACCGGGAAGGCGGGGGATTCAAGCTGGCCTCCTGGGACTGGTGGTATTATGCCGAGAAGCTGCGAAAGGAAAAATACGCGCTCGACGACACGGAGCTTCGCCCCTATTTCGCTATCGAAAACGTGAGGGAAGGGGCCTTCTGGGTGGCCACTCAGCTCTACGGGCTGACCTTCAAGCAGCTGGAAGAGATGCCGCTGCCGCATCCAGATGCACAGGTCTTCGAGGTCAAGCACGCCGATGGCTCACACTGTGGTGTGCTCTACATGGACTTCCACCCCAGGACCAGCAAGCGTGGCGGCGCCTGGTGCGGCACCTACCGGAGTCAGAGTCGGAGATACGGCACAGAGATAGAGCCCGTGGTCAACCTGGTCTGCAACTTCTCTAAACCCCTCGGAAACAATCCGGCCCTGATCACCCTGGAAGAGGTCAGCACGCTCTTCCATGAATTCGGTCATGCCCTGGACAACCTTTTGTCCGACATCACATATGGGACCACCTTCCGCACTCCAGATTTTTCAGAACTCCCGTCCCAGATCATGGAACACTGGGCCATGGAGCCCTCAGTGATCAAGCACTATGCCAAGCACTACCAGACAGGCGAGATCATCCCCGATGAACTGATCGCAAAGATCGAGAAGAGCGGCCTGTTCAACCAGGGATTCATCACGGTGGAATATCTTGCTGCGAGCCTCCTGGACATGAAGCTGCACACAATCAAAGAGCCGCAGGACCTGGACATCAACAAATTCGAGAAAGATTACTTGGATGAGATCGGCCTGATCCCCGAGATCATCTCCCGGTACCGGTGCACGTATTTCAACCACATCATGAGCCAATATGCCGCAGGCTACTACGGCTACATCTGGTCTGGGGTTCTGGACAGCGATGCCTTCGAGGCTTTCAAGGAAACCAGCCTGTTCGATCAGAAAACCGCCGAGGCCTTCAGGAAGAACGTCCTGGCCGTGAACGGAACCAGAGACTACAT
>JBGUED010000293.1:0-3796 GCA_041821525.1 Candidatus Aminicenantaceae bacterium
GTTCCCACCCTCCCCTCGCTAGGGAGAGGTTTGTTCGTAGCCTCTCCCTCTTGGTTCACGCTCTACCATCCGCCAGGAGGAGTCTGAGCACGGGAGTTGACTTCACTCTGTTTTGATGGTACTAATCATTCGTTGTTCCTTTTGAGGGATCGACCAAGGAGGGAATTTATGCCCGAAACAAAACGCACCTCAGCGGCTGCAAAACCCACTGCCGCCAAGCCCACTGCTTCCAAGCCCACTGCCACCAAGCCTGCCACAAAGACAACAACAGCGGCCAAGTCTGCGGCCCCGGCAAAAAAAACAGATCCCAGGCTGGAGGCCCCGAAGCCTGCTGCCGCCCAGATCAAGAAACCTGCTCCGGTAAGGAAATCCGTGCCTCCCAAGAAGCCTACACCTGCGAAGCCGACGACCACAACCACACAGACCAAGAAGGTACGCCGGATCAAGGCGGGGCAGAACTGGGCCTGTGAGGTCTGCGGCATGGCGATCGTCGTGGATGACTGCGGATGTGTGGAGGAACACGTCTTTCTCTGCTGCGGTCAGGAGATGAGCGCAAAGAAAAAGAAGAAAACCAAGAAAAAGAAGGGCAAGAAAAAAAAATAAGGCTTATCTGTTGCTCGTGACCCGGAGCTTCTGGCCCGGGTGGATCGTGGAGCGCCGTGTCAATCCATTCAGGCTGAGGAGGACGTTCAGGTCCATCCCGAATCGCTGGGCGATCTTGAACGGCGAATCACCGGATTTGACCGTATAGAAGGTCGTGGATCCTCCTCCATTCCCGGCGTGGATGGTCAGCTTCTGTCCCACCTGCAGCGTGTTGCTCTTCAAGTTGTTCCGGTTCTTGATCTCCTGGACCGAGGTCTTGAAGGCCTGGGCGATGTGGTAGAGTGTGTCTCCCCGCTTCACGGTGTAGACTAGGTTGTTTCCCTCTGTTGTGAGCTGCCGTGTCTGGGTGGTCGAGTAGGTACTGCCGTAGCTAGTGGGGACCCTGAGCCGCTGTCCGGGCCGGATGAGGTTGTTCCGGCCCAGCTGGTTGGCCTGGGAGATGGCAGAGATCGAGGACCGGTAACGGGTGGCGATACCGGAGACCGTTTCCCCCCTCCGGACATAGTGCGTAACATACGTGGCCTCAGGGGGCACGTAGCGGGAGAGGGTGGAGACCCCCGCCAGCGCCTGCTCTCCAGTTCCTACCGGGATCTTAAGCGCATATTCTTTTTCCGGTGTGGACTTGTGTCTCAGCTCCGGGTTGTAGTCGGCCAGGCTCTCGCCATCCAGCCCCATTTTCTCTGCCAGGGTGGACAGCTTGAGCGGCTTGTTGACGGAGATGGTCTCGTAACGCAGGGGAGGATCCGGTTCGGGCAGATCCATGCCGTAGCGGGCCGGGTCGTTGACGATGAGTACTGCTGCTATGAAACGGGGGACGAAACGGCGGGTCTCCCGAGGCAGCATCTGATACAGGTCCCAGAAATTGTCCATATAGGCGATCCGCTGCTGGTTGATAAGCCTCCGTACGCGGAACTCTCCACAGTTGTAGGAGGCCAGCGCCGTGGTCCAGTCCCCGAACCAGGAATGGAGTTCCTTCAGGTAGAGAGCCGCCGCATGCGAAGCCTTTTCCGGATCCATCCTCTCGTCGATGTAGCGGTCCCGGCTCAAGCCGTAGCGGTATCCGGTGGAGGCGATGAACTGCCACAGCCCCAGGGCGCTGGCCCTGGAAAAGGCCCGTGTTTTGAACCAGCTCTCGATCATGGGCATCCATACCAGTTCTTCCGGCAGTCCTTCCTTGCGCAGCTCCTCCAGGATCATCTCCCGGAAGCGGCCGGAGCGCCTGTACCCCTCCTCGAAAAGCTTGCGTTCCCCTTTGGTGAAGCTGTCGAGTTCCCGCTGCACGTGCTCGTTCACCTCCAGAGGAATCGAGCCATGGTTGCCTCCTACGGCCGTCGCGCGTGAGGCATAGATCTCCTGGATGCGCTGTGCGATCAGCAGCCGCAGGTCGTTCCGCTCCTGATCGAGCGGAGAATCCGGGGAGATTTCCATATCCTCCATGTCCAGGACCAGGCCGTAGGCCGCATCCAGATAGAGGATCGCATTATCCAGGTCACCTTGATCCCAGGCCAGGAGAGCGGCCCGGTACGAGTTCATGCCGTCTTCCAGGAGTTCGGACGGGTCGGTTTTCTCGCCTTCTCTACCCTCCCCCTCCTCGACGGCAGGCAGTTCGGCAAGGAGGAAATCCTCCTGCTCCTGGATAGGGGGGAGGGATTCGGCCGGATCGCCCTTGGCTGGGGTAGAGGAGGGGGCGGATTCCGGTGACTGGATTTCGGTCGTCGCCTTCTTACCGGAGGCACATCCCCAGATGAAGGCCAACGTAAGTGCCAGCAGCAGCGTGTAGATGAAGCGAATTTTGAAGGTCATTTTTTACCTAAAAAGGGATATTTATAACATGTCCATCCCTGATAGTCAATTTCCTCTGATACACAGAACACTATTTAGTCGTAAGTGGTTGCTGGAAAAGTGAGGTTTTTTGTGGTCGGCTCATTTCCGCCCGTGCCATCGGCGGTGCCACGCCCAGGCCGTGCGGATAATCTCTTCTAAGTCGGAATGCCCGGGTTGCCATCCCAGCCACTCTTCGGCCCGGGCCCGGGATGCCAGCAGAACAGGGACGTCCCCCGCCCGCCTGTCCCCCTCAGTATATGTCACTGTACTGCCTGTGACCTTCTCCACATGGTGGATGACTTCCCGGACTGAAAAGCCCTGATTGGCGCCCAGGTTGATGAATCCGCCTTCGTGGCCCTCGAGGAGCTTCTTCAGGGCCAGGACATGGGCATCCGCCAGATCGGTCACATGGATGTAATCTCGGACGGGAGTACCGTCCGGGGTTGGGAAATCAGTACCGTAGACCTCGAACATGCGGCCCTCTTCCAGCAGCGAGCGCAGGATGTTGGGGATGAGATGTGTCTCGGGTTCATGCAGTTCTCCCAGCTCGCCTTCGGGATCGGCGCCGGCCGCATTGAAATACCGGAGAGATATGAAGCGCAGGCTGTATGCTCGGGCGTAATCCTGGAGTATGGATTCCACGAAAAATTTTGTCTGGCCGTAGGGATTCGCCGGTCTCAGGGGGTGGCTCTCCAGCAGAGGGATGGTCTCCGGCTCCCCGTAGACAGCCGCGGAGGAGGAAAAAATGAATGTGCGGATTCCCGCCTCGAGCATACATTCGAGCAGGTTGAGACTGCTGATGAGGTTGGCGGTGTAGTATTTATGCGGATCATGGAAGGACTCCCCGACCTGGATGAGGGACGCGAAGTGGATGACGGCCTCAAAGGCCTGTTCTGCGAACAGCGCGTGCACCTCGCTTTTGTTGGTCAGGTCTCCCTCGATAAAGTCCCTGTCCCTGACAAGCTCCCTGTGGCCGGAGGAAAAATTGTCGAAAACCACCACCTCGAATCCCGCCTTGGCCAGCGCCTTGACAGTGTGGGACCCGATGTAGCCGGCCCCGCCCGTGACCAGTACTGTCATTCTATTTTCTCCTCGAGCAATTGCCTGGCCGAGTCCATCCCTGCGTCCCGGGACTCGAATTCGTTATCAAGCTGCATCTGGTAGAGTTCCTTGAGGATCCGGCCCATTCCGGGGCCCGGTTCTACACCCAACGGGATCAAGTCTCTCCCCTGGATCAGGGGCTGGATGGTCTCGCGGGTCACATTCAATTCCTCGAATTTCTGTTTGAGCCACAAGGCCTGCTCGTCCAGACCAGCCACAGGCTTTTCGTCCCTGCCCGCCCGGTCGGCTGCATCCAGGGTGATCATCA
>JBGUED010000294.1:0-3794 GCA_041821525.1 Candidatus Aminicenantaceae bacterium
TCAAGGGGACCGGCCTCCTGACCTTTGATTATGATAGCAAGGACGACGACATGTGGCTGTTCATGCCGGCCCTGCGCAAAACGCGGCGCATCGTCAGTTCCGAGAAAGCCAAGAATTTTATGGGCTCAGAGTTCACCTATGCCGACATGACGCCTCCGGTGCTGGAGGATTTCACTTACGCGCTGCTCGGTGAGAAGGAGCAGGGCGGGATCGACTGCTGGGAGATCGAGGTGATTCCGGCGAACGAGGATGTCGCGGACGAGAACGGCTTTTCCAAGCGTGTTGTATGTATCGGGAAACACGATTTTGTGACTCGCCATGCCTCCTACTACGACCTGGACGGCGAGCTGCAGAAGGAACTGGAGGTACTGGAGATCCAGGAAGTAGACACCACTCTGCACAGGTTCAGGCCCACCCACATGGTCATGACCAACCTCCAGAACGAGAGAAAATCCGTGCTCAAGGTCGATAAGATTGCCTTCAGCCCCGACGTCAAGGATGAGTTCTTTACCACACGCTATCTCGAACGTTATTGACCTATTAATGAAGACTGTCGACATCATTGAGTAGAAATTCATAGAGAATTTTTGTCGACAGTCTTCACCCTACGGGCGTTCCCAGCTCGGCACATCTGCGTCGTTGCGTCGGATTCGCGGTGAATAATCACAGCTTCATCCTCCGACGCCTCGCATCTGTACCAATCTGGAAACGTGAATAGCGCAATAGATTTTACTATTCACGGGCCGATCTCACTGCATCTACTTCGTTGCGGCCGGTTCTGCATTGTATGAGGATTGGGTTGACAAAAAGGTGGGGGAGGGCTACATTTTAGGGCACGAGGCGGACATAGCTCAGTTGGTAGAGCGCGAGCTTCCCAAGCTCGGGGTCGCGGGTTCGAGTCCCGTTGTCCGCTCTTTTTTTATCATGAAGAAATGGTGCTTGATCGTGGACCCGGAGCCGAACGATGGTTCCTGGAACATGGCCGTGGACGACCATCTCTTCCAATCCCTCGAGGATGAACCAAACACCTTCCTGAGGTTTTATTCCTGGGCGGCCCCCACCGTGTCCCTGGGCTATTCCCAGAAGGTGGACCGTGTGCTGGACCGGGCCTACTGCCGCCGGGAAGGGATCGCCGTCGTACGCCGCATCACGGGAGGGAAGCTGGTCCTGCACGACCGCGAAGTCACCTATTCGCTTTGTTCCAGTGACACCGACACCTTTGGTAGCACTCTGACCGAATCCTACCGCCGGATCTCTTCGGGCCTGATGCGCGGGCTGGAAAGCATGGGCCTGAGGCCGTGCCTGGCCGACGTGCCTCCCCAAGCCTATACCAGGGGAGACCTGCCCTGTTTTTCCTACCCTGCAAGGGACGAAATCGAGATCGGGGGCCTCAAGATCGTAGGCAGCGCCCAGAAGAGGATCGCGGGGAGGTTTCTGCAGCACGGCTCAATCCCTCTGCAGGAGAACGACGGGAGGCTGCGGCACGTCTCCCTGCTCGAAAAGCGGGGGGAGCATATCCGAATGATCTCTCTCTCCCAGGCGCTGGGGAAGCCAGTTGATTTCCATTGGGCAGTGGACCGTCTTGCCGCAGGTCTGGCGGAGTACTTCGGTGCCTCTCTCGAACCCATGGCCTTTTCGCAAGACACAAAAGTGAGCATAGCCCGGCTACAGAAGGAACGACACCAGAATCCCGACTGGATCTGGGGGACATCCCCCCAAGTACCACCCCAATGCCTGGAATGATACCTGGGAGAATGTCCCTTCAGGTTGATTTTATTTGACACAGGTGATAGCATTTTCTTTGGTTCAAGGAAGCCACCATGAATGAAGTCGGAGAACTCCTCAAGCTTGATGTCGACGCTCTGCCCAAACTCAAACCCGTCCTGTTCGATGACCTGCATCAGAAGGTCCTCAATAACCTCTACCTGGAACTGGGGTCGGGGCCGGTGCTCTACCTGCTGTCTTCGTCCTACACGGTCATCAATCCCAGCCCCAACGAGGCCATAAACGAGCTGATCACCAAAAGGGCCGACGTCCTTAATTTCATCAAGGAATACATCTGCCGCAACCTCTCCGTGTACTCCGTGCTCATGGATGTCAACAGCTACTTCATCGAGCAGAACAATTTTCTGCTGCTGGCCCGGCTGCGGGAACGCGATTCGGAAGGGAGGCACTATGAGATCAAATTCTACACCCATTCTCCCCTCGAGCTCGTGAAGAACTACAAGGACAAGATCTACATCGGCCGGGATTTTATCGATCTGTTTCAGTTCAAGCGCAAATATTTCGGGATCAAGGAATTTATCACATCCCTCAAGGACCAGAACGAAGTACTGCTCGAGAAGGCCGAACAAAAAATGCGTAGGCCGGTCAAGTACAAATCGTTCTTCCAGGAGATCAGCGAATATGTGAATGAGCTCCAAATTGAGAGCTTTGACATCCTCCAGTCCCTGCCGCCCTACCTGGATATCGATAAGCTGTCCGGGAACGACCTGATTGATATCAATGCCCAATACAGGAGCATCAACCACTACCTGATCGAGCTGCGGGATGAAGTGGCGGAGTTTGAGAACCTGGTCTTCAAGAGCGAGGGAGGCTATGCCCGGTATATCACCAAATACAAGAAAGACATCGCCAATCTCATCTCATATTTCCATATAAAGATCAACGGCTGCCTGTCCGATAAGATCTACCACCTTAAAACCAATCGCTAAAAAAAGGCCCGATGGGAGCATCGGGCCCCTCTGATTCCAAGGGATCCTAATTCTGTTGTTTTATGTGGATGTCGGCGTAGGTAGTGGAGAGGAGTATGAGGGGGGGCTTATCATCCGGGAAAGCCTTGAGTATAGAGTGACCGTTGGTCACATTGACCGTAGGTGCTTCAGGCAGTCCCCAGTGGATGGCCCCGTTCTTGGTCTGCGCTTCCAAGGAGCGCCTGGTACCTGAGGGCCAGTACAGTTCGATCTCGCAGTAGGTCCCTCGGACTTCCAGGGGGAGGTCGAGCGAGGCCGGACGGAGGGTCAGCCGGCCATTGTCCAGTGTGATCACCACGTCCCCGGTGAAATCATCCAAATCGACATCACGGTAGCTTGTGCTGACGATGATCTTCTCACCGGATAGGCCCCGGGCCCAGAGGCCCAGGTCCCGGCCTGTCACCTCCACGTCTCCCCGCACCTTTTCCAGTTCGATCCTGGCATAGCGGTCCTGGATTTCCACACCGCTGCGTGCGCCGACGACGGAGATGGGTGTGTTGTCTCCCCGGATGTGCACGGCCCCCCCCACATCCTCGAGCGCGATCCTTTCATATGAGCTGTCCAGATCGACGGGCCCGGTCAGGTTTTTGCCGTAGATCTGGACATGAGGGCCTTCGACCACAACATCCTTTTCCAGTCCGTTCAGTTCGAGCCTTCCATAGCGGTGGGCCACGAGGGTGGTACCCTTCACACCTGTCAACGATACGTTGGACTGCCGGCTTCCTACCTGGCAGTCCAGCAGCACGTTCTCCACGGAGACATCCTCATAACTGTTCTCTATAATGAGGTTCCCGGATATGTCCCAGGCGCGGACCTCACCGTTGCGATTGATGATGTCTGTCTCTCCCACCTTCGAGACCTGTACGAGCCCGTAGCGGTTCTTGATCCGTATATCTGTGCCTTCCGGAACGATGAGTGTGAAATCGGTCTGAAAATTTCGCCGACCGATCTCATCCCGGTTGGTGGAAACGGTGAGAAGTTGCTCATCCTGTTCGAGAACCAGGTGCAGCTCATCGGCGATCTGCCGGGCTGTTTCCTCCC
>JBGUED010000295.1:0-3794 GCA_041821525.1 Candidatus Aminicenantaceae bacterium
GCTCATCCATCCCAACGGCGACCTCATCGCCGGTACACACGGCCGCGGGGCCTGGATCATGGATAACATCTCCCCGCTGCAGCAGCTGAACAGCGAGGTGCTGCTCAAGCCGGCACACCTGTTCGATGGCCCTACCGCCACCCTGTGGAAGGGGATCAGCCGAGGCGGCACTCGCGGGCACCAGCTCTTCATCGGCCAAAATCCTCAGACCATGGCCGCTGTGGATCCATCCAATTCTCCACCTCAGGTGCAGAACACGGCCGTGGTGGATTTCTATCTCCGGGAACAACCCCGGGACAAGCCTGAGCTGGTTATTACAGACCTGATCGGGAAGAAGTCTTACACGGCCCGGCCGGATGCTTCCCCCGGGATCAACCGGTTTTTCTGGAACCTGCAGTTCTCTCCTACCAAGTCCCAGCAGGAATCCTTTAAAAAACGGCTGGGGAGGATCTTCGAACAGCTGGAAGAGAGCGTAGCGCCGGAAGGGAAAAAGCGGTTGAAAGAGCTGTATGCGGAGTTTCAGGACGCATCGCCGCCTATTGAGTGGAACCGCATCCGCAGTGACCTGATGGGTGAGTTTCGCGCGTTCGCTCCTGATTTCCGCTTCTTCGGGGCTGCGCTGCGCGGGCCTGCGGCCTCCCCGGGAATCTATCACCTCGAGCTGACGGTCGACAGCCAGGTCTATGAGGGATTCCTATGGGTTAGGGAGGATCCGCTGCTGGAGTCATATCTGAAACACTAGTCTGCTTTCAAGGAGCTTGAATCCTGTGAAATCCATGAAGCTTTTGCATAACCTCAACAGCAAACTGATCCGCATCTTCATTCCGGACTTTCAGCAGACGGACAATAAGCAGGTCCGCGTCCAGTACGGACTCCTGGCCGGCTGGGTCTCGGTGTGTTCCATCCTGGTCCTGTTCGTGATCAAGATGTACCTGGGGATCAAGGCCCAGTCGGTCTCGGTCTTAGCCAACGCCTTTCATCTGCTCTCCCACCTGGTGAACTCCGTGGTCCTTATTGTCAGCTTCCATGTCACTGCGAGGCCGGCCACAGAGAAGAATCCCTTCGGCCATGGACGCATGGAACATGTGGCGCCCCTGATCATGTCGATTTTTCTGTTCGTCTCCAGCATCCAGTTAGCCGAGACCTCGGTCCACAGAGTCCTGGAGCCGCACGGCGTCCATTACTGGCCGGCCCTCGTTTGGATACTCCTGGCGACCATCCTGGTCAAACAGATCGTGGCCCAGTTCGTACTCGACCTGGGGAAGCGTGTGGATTCCCATGCCATCCTGACCAACGCCCATCACCACCGGATCGAGGCTGTTATGTCTCTGGCTGTGATCGGCGGATTGGTGGCCGGACACACCTTCCACCGTCCGGAAATAGATGGTTACCTCGGGCTCATGGTCGCGCTGTGGCTTCTCTACCTTGGTTTCACTCACGGGAAGGCAGCCCTGGTCCCACTCCTGGGACAGGCCCCCAGCCGGGAGATGATCGGCCGGATCCGTAAGACGGCCCATTCGGTAGAGGGGGTGGAAGGTGTGCACGAGATCATCGTGCATGACTACGGTTCTCTCTATTCACTTTCCGCTCATGTGGAGGTCCCGGAAAAATACGGGCCCGCTGATATGCATGAGATCACGGAACACTGTGAGGCCATGCTGCGCAAAGAATACGGCGGCGAGGTAGTGTGCCACACGGATCCTTTATTGGATCAATCGCCTGAGATCCAGGCTGTGGAGGACAAGTTCCGGGCTCAGGTTCAGGGCATGCCGGAATTCTTGAGCTACCATGACTTCCGCGTAATCGCGCACTCAGAAAAGAGTATTATCATCATAGCTGACCTCAATGCGGCCGATGCCGTACCTGAGGCGGATTTCGAGCAGCTGAGCAAAGAGCTCGAGCAGCGGGTGTGCAAGGCGATCCCGAACGTTGCGTACTGTTCCTTCTACGTGACCCCCAAGTATGCGTATTGATGGATCGGATCACTAGTGAGCGGAGAGGACCCGCAGCTTGAAAAGGCTATCGAGGTCATCCTCCATAAAATAAAATAGCCCGATAAAAAGATTAGCCGGCTTGCCGTTTTAAGGGGGAGGCCCCCGACTAAATCTAATAAAATAAGGAAGGGCCATGCCAAGAGAACAAGAGGCTCATATCTTTCCCAATGTCCAGAAAAGCCTGGAAAGCCTGAACGAATCGATTCGATTGTTCGAGAATTTTCTCCGTGAAGACACGTCTGTCTCGCCGGGCGACTACTACCGGGCCCGCAACCTGGCAAAAGTGGGAGAAGCCGCCTTCCAGGAGGCGCTGAAGAACGCCAAGAAGCTGATGGGGCCCATGCCCCAGTACACCACAGAGGAGTTCAGGGAATGGCGCACGGAGTTCCTGGAGAAACATAACATCCTGGCACACTGCCAGGACCTGGAGGCCTGCCAAATGGAGTTAAAGCAGGACCCGTTCCTCAACAAAATCATGAGCGAGGAAGAAATTTTTGCTCTCTTGAACCTGCACTTCCATTCTCAGCAGGAGGGCAACCGCAAGCTTGCCAACCTCAAGGCGAGGGTGATTCTGGATAAACTGAGCGAAATGCTGATCCATGTCAAAGAGCTCCAGAAGCAGTCTCTCGTCAAGCAGCGGGGCCTTTAAACACCTGGCCGATTCTGCTCTTGCTGAAGATTCGGCTTACCTGACTTACTCTTGCATAAATAATGCAGTCCCGCTATGATAAATTCTCCGCCATGAAAAGTCGGTATTTGAATAGGAACCGGCGTTCGTGATGGGGGTGCCTCCTGTGATCGAAGCCCACAGCGGCATCGGGGCGCTGGAGATCGCGGCCATGAAGGCATAGGCCCCGAAGCCAGCCGCAATTTGGATGGTCGATGCACATCACACTGTCAAAAAACATCAGTTATTGTTTTGGCGTCAAACGCACATTGACCCTGGTGCAAGAGCTGCTCCAGGATAATCCCGGTAAAACCTACTACATGTTAGGAGAGATCGTACACAACGAGTACGTCATCAACGATCTCAAAAATCAGGGGCTGCGGATCGTCCGTGCACTGGGCAGCATCCAGAACGGATCAAGCGTCATCATACAGAGCCATGGTGCTCCGAAAAAGCTGATCGATGACTTGAAACAAAGGGACCTGGATGTCATCGACGCTACCTGCCCGATGGTCACGGTCATCCATAAGAAGATCGTCCGACTGGTCCAGAAAGAGTATTTCCCGGTCATCATCGGCAAGCAGGGCCACGATGAGGTGCGCGGGATCGCGGGTCAGGTGAGCGGGGCGCTCATTGTGCGCTCTCCGGAGGAGATCACTGCCGAGCAGTTTGTGGGCATCGATAAGGTCGGCATCGTTGTCCAGTCCACCTTTATCCGGGCCCAGGCCCTCGCTATCGTGGAGAAGATCAAGAGCATGGTGCCCGAGGTGAAGTTCATCGATACCATCTGCCGTCCCACCACGGAACGCCAGGAAGAGGTGGAAAATATACCGGACGATTTCGATTACATCCTGATCATCGGATCCCGGACCAGCGCGAACACGCGCCACCTCTTCAAGCTGGCGAGCGGAAAAGAGGCCACGGTCTACCTGGTCGATGATCCGGAGACCGTTCGCGACCTGGATATACTTCCCTATTCCCATGTCTTTGTGGCCTCTGGTGCATCCACCCCCCTCTATCTGATTGAGAAAGTCGTTACCCTCCTGAAACACAAAAAGAGCTCGAAGACCGTAAAGAAATCGGAATGACGGAAAGGACGGGGAGAACCATGGACTATTTTGACCGCTGCAAAG
>JBGUED010000296.1:0-3791 GCA_041821525.1 Candidatus Aminicenantaceae bacterium
GCCGACATGGGGCCTGACGCGGCCGAGACCTTCACTCCTCCGGACATGGGAGGGGATGTGGACCTGGCCAAAGCCAAGCGCCGCATCGGAGATCGCCTCTGTTTGATCGGAGGATTCGACCAGTTTCACTTCTTCACAGGGTGCACACTCGAGGACACTCGGAAAGAGGTGCGCCGATGTTTCGAGGCTGCTGGCGCGGGGGGCGGATTCATCCTCTCTCCCTCGGATCATTTCTTTGATGCTGAGGTTGAGCTGCTCCATGCCTATGCTGACGAGGCCCGCGGCTGCCTATATTGACTTTGGCGGTTTTTTTGCATAGGGTTTATGCAAGTAAGGTGAGGAGGGAGTACCTTTGGTAGAGATCCAACTCGAGAAAACTCCACGGCAGAGGATCTGTTCAGATATCTGGTGGCTGGTGCTGCTGCGGGGAATGGCCGCGCTTATTCTCGGGATCCTGCTCCTAACGCGGACACGGGCCACGGTTGTTCTCCTGGTGCAGATCCTGGGCGTATTTTTTGTCCTCGACGGGATCTTTGTACTGCTCGTATCCCTGAGGGGGATGAGATACTTCAAGAGATGGGGCACGGGCATTTTAATCGGGATCCTCAGCATTCTGGCTGGGATCGTCGCGCTCCTGCACCCGGCGGCAACCGCAATGCTGACCCTGAACGTCGTGGTCTATTTCCTGGCTATTTCCGCCCTGTTGTGGGGACTCATGAGCATTCTCACCGGAGTCCGGCTGCGCAGGGACTTCGGGGGAGAGCGTTCCATGGTCCTGGGGGGGCTGCTAGCCATCGGCTTGGGAGCGCTCCTCCTGGCACGCCCTCACATCACCGGCCTGGTCTTCGTTCTATCTGCGGCCGCCTTCGCCGTACTGCTGGGAGTGTTTCTGCTGATCCTGGCGTTCAGCTTGAGAAAGATCTGCCGGACCTGAAACAGCGTTTCACTCCCGGAACATCAGCCGCCCCTCTACAACCAGGCCATCGCTGACGCACGGGCCTTCATGTCTCAGAAGCTGGATGACCTGGATGCGGAGTTCTTCTTTCCCGAAAAGAATGAATAACTAATTCTCATGCCCTGAAAAGCCTAAGATTAATCAAGGCTCATGGTGTGGATGACCTGGCCGTCCGCATCAAAGACCGTGATGGCGACCCGCTTTCCGGACACGTCCGCGCGGATCACCGTGTCCTTGCCCCCCACGAGGACCGGATAGCCATGCTGGCCCTTTTCCGGTTCGAGATATTTGAATCGGTGTGTGTGGGCGCAGACCAGGAGGTCGGTCTTCGCCCGTTCCAGGACCGGCCCCCAGGAATCACGCAGGTACAACTCGCCGTACCAGTCGTTGCCGCCGAAGGGGGGGATGTGAAAGATCACGATCTTGAAGGGGGCCTTCTTAAAAACCCTGTCCCTGCCGACGTTCTGCAGCCATGCCGCCTGTTCGTCTCGATAGGCATCAAAATCCACCAGCCCCGCGTAGACCTCATGGGTATCCGGTTTGTCCTCCCCCGAATCCAGGATCACGAACTGGACCGGTCCGTGCTGTAACGTGTAGTAGAAGAGCCCGCCGGGCGTGTCGACGAACTCGGGAAGTGCCCGGGCCAAGAGGCCCCGGGTTTCGTGGTTGCCCCGGATCCAAACAAAGGGGACCTCCCTGGCGAATCGGTCCACGCAGACATCCAGGAATCCTTCGAAGATCTGGTTTTCGTGTTCGAAGTGGTTGATGATGTCGCCGTTGAGGAACACCAGGTCGATCCCCTGCCAGTCCAAACGCTGCAGCTTCCGGTCCAGTTCATCCGCCCTCTCGTGGACATCATTTATCACGATAAAGGAATATTCCTGCCTGGCCCTGTCGAGTGTACGAAAGTCGTTTAATTCGCTGGATATGCTGTCACCATACTGTACGTCGTACGGCTCGAACTGCAGGAACTCCTTGGACACCACCCGGTAGCTGTAGGTTTTTCCCGGCTCGAGCCCCTCCAACCGCACCTGGTGTTGAGTGGAGTAGGCGGCGAAGAGGCCATGCCGGCTGGTACGGGCCACCCGATCGAGGGAGCCGCCCTCACCAAAATCGACCTGTGATACGCACTCTCTGCTGGTGAACCAGATGATGGTCATCCCGTTTGGAGAGGGATTCTGCAGGTAGGGGCCGTGCGTGATGGCCAGGGGAGCGTCCTGGCTTAAGCCGCTGAGAGGCCCGCACCACAGAAAAATCACTAAAAGGATAAAAATTGAAGTGCCTGGGAATTGGTGTTTTTTTAATTGTCTCATATGAAAGTTGGATCCTTTGGTTAGACTTCGGAGCAGAAGATGCGGGGATTTGTCTTCCAGGCGCCCCGAGTGAAATCGGGGAAGCTTATGGGCTGACCCCGCCGGGCCACCGAGATCTCGCTCAGCTCCGAGACCGCGCTCCAGGCCGCCGCGTCGTACACGTCCATGTCCGGTTCCCGCCCCTGGAGCAGGGCGTCGACCAGCCTGAAATCCTCGAGGAAGTCCATGCCGCCGTGTCCCGCACCCTTGGCGATCTCCTCCATCTTCTTCCAGAGGGAGTGGCGGTATTTTTCCATGTAGGGCTCAAAGGTTTCCCATTCGTGGGGCTGGCTCATGTCCTCGATGTGCACGCGGTCGGGATAGCCTTGAATCAGTCCCCTGGTCCCCTGCACCATGTCGCCCCGGCTGTAGGGGCGCGGAAGGTTGGTGTCGTGGATCACGGTGATGGTCCGGCCCTGTTTGGTCCTGATGAGGGAGGTGTTGACGTCGCCCAGGGCGTATTTCCGCAGGGCTTCTTGGGAATCGGGCCCGAATTTTTCCGCGGCAAAGAGGTTCAGTCCCCGAGAGCTGCAGCTCATGGACACGAGGTAGTCGAAGCTGTCGCCGCGGTTGATGTCCATGGCCTCGGCTATCGGGCCCAGGCCGTGGGTGGGATAGAGGTTGCCATCGCGTTTGATGGAGTGGGCTGTCCTCCAGAGGGCCTCGTCGCGGCCATTGAATTTGCCTTCGCGCAGGTCATGCAGATATCCGCATTCCCCGTTCAGGATCTCGCCCAGGAGCCCCCGCCGCGTAAGGTTGAGGATCAGCATCGCCCGGTCGCTGTAGCAGCAGTTCTCCATCATCACGCAGTGACGGCGGGACTTCTCTGCTGTCTCCACGAGGCGCCAGCAGTCATCCGCCGTATAGGCAGCTGGAACTTCGGTTGCCGCGTGCTTGCCTTTCTTCATGGCGTCCACACACACGGGAACGTGCCAGCGCCAGGGCGTGGCCGTGAACACCAGGTCCAGGTCATCCCGATCGCACAGGCGCATGAAGTCCGTCTCGCTGCGGAAGTACCCCTCCGGCCGGGGCTGACCGGCCTCCTCCGCCCAGTTCTGGATGCGCCGCACCTTCCATTCCACGGTGTCGCACACGGCTTTGACTTCGACATTGTCCATGCGCAGGAAGTTGCGGACATGGGAGGAGCCCTGGAGCCCCACGCCCACGAAACCGATCCGCACCTTGTCCAGAGGGCCGTGCTTCACAGGTTCGGGCGGTGCGGTCAGCCTCTGGGAGCAGCTCGTGAGTGCCGCGCCAGCTACGGAGATCCCCAGCCCGGCGGCCGCGCTTTTTTTCAGAAAATCCCGACGGCTATACCCGTCATCCTCTGGATTGTGATGGCTGTCCGACATAGCGAATCTCTCCCTCTATAGATTTCTTTTATGCTTTAACACAGACACTCTGCAACGTCAAACCAGAAAGAATCGACCAAGCCGGCTTTGAAGTGGTCCGCATCGAAGACTTTTTACCATGGGATCTCATTT
>JBGUED010000297.1:0-3785 GCA_041821525.1 Candidatus Aminicenantaceae bacterium
GGGAAGAATTTTGAGCTCATGCCCTTTGCGACCTCGCTCAAGACCAAGGACGAGAAGGTTAACTTCGAACCCGGGATCAATTTCAAATGGGGGATCAGCTCCGATCTCACTCTGGACATGACCCTCAACCCGGATTACAGCCAGATCGAGGCCGATGCGCCTCAGATCGACATCAACCGGCGCTTTGCGCTCTACTATCCGGAGAAGCGGCCCTTTTTCCTGGAGGGCATGGAGATCTTCCGCTTTCCCGAGATCCAGATTGTGTACACGCGCCGGATCCTAGATCCCATCGCCGGGGCCAAGGTGTCCGGCAAGCTCGGGCGCTACACCTACAGCCTGCTCTCCGCCTATGACATGAATCCCTCCGAGAGCCTGTGGGATGTGGGCGATGGTGGGGTCAGCCAGGATGCCAACGCGTTCTTCAACATCTTCCGGATGAAGGCCGATATCTTCAAGGAGTCCTACATCGGATTCGCGCTCACGGACAAGGAGTTAACGGGCGGGTCCTACAACCGCCTGGTCGGAGTTGACGGGCAGATCAAGTTCACGGATCGCCTTTTCTTCAATTTTCAGGCCAATGCGGCCAAGACTAAATACGGGGAGCAGGAGAGCGATTTTGTACCCGCGGTGTATGGAAACCTGGGCTACTACTCCAAGTATTGGGGCGGCGGACTCATCGGAACGGCCATCCACCCGGACTTTGTGGCCGCTTCCGGTTATGTCAACCGTGTGGACTATCGCCACCTGATAGGCCACACCTACTTCAGCCTCTATCCGGAAAAGAAGTTCATGTCGCAGATCCGGTTTCAGGCCAACGGCGGACAGCGCACCAGTTATCACAGCAGCATGCTGCAGGACCAGTGGGTCGAGCTCGGCGCCAACCTGCGGTTCACGGAGTTCAGCCAGATGAATGTCGAGGTCCGGCGCAGTATGGAGCACTACGGCGGGATCGACTTTAACCAGACCGGGGTGGAGGTGAGCACCAGCACCAACCTGATCGGCTGGATGCCCTTCGGATTTGTGCTGGCCTCGGGAGACAGCATTTTCTATGATCCCGACGATCCCTTCCTGGGTTACAGCAATGTATACGGAGCATTCCTCACCCTGAAACCCAGTAACCGGCTGCAGATCGGTGTGGAGTTCACCAAGCAGACCTTCTGGGAGGAGTGGAGCGGCGAGGAGGTCTACGACTACAACGTGCTGCGCAACCGGATCACCTACCAGTTGAGCAAGACGCTCTCACTGCGTGCCATCGTCGATTACAACCACTTCTACAAGACGCTCTATGGCAGCTTCCTGTTCAGCTACGTCTACCGCCCGGGCACAGTGTTTTTCTTTGGCGTGGACAACGATGTCTTCAGGAACGACCTGGGGAATTACGTCAATGACAACTACAGCGTGTTCGTCAAATTTTCATACTGGCATCGGATGTGAGGCGCGCTTGAGCGATCAAGCCCCTTCATCCCTGTCCCCGATCTCCTCTCCGAATATCTCGACTATACCGTCGGCTTGGACCTGAACCTCGACGATTCTGTGGTCGATCCGGCACAGATACTCCTCCCGCACTCGTCCTGAATTTCCCTCCTCGACTCTCTCCCTGGAGAGGATACGGGTGACAGCATAGACGCGGCCATGCATGTCGATCTGCCTGGGTTCCTGCCGGCCCTTGTAGCCGGCATGAAAATGGACCTCTCCCGGAATCTTACTATAGCCCTGCTTCCTGCGCATTTTCCCGGATGTCCGGACCCATTGTCTCTTTCCTGCCTCAGAATGTCAAAATCCGAAAAAACCAGCCTTGTGCTGACAGCCAGGGGCGCAGCACGTATAATAGAGGGCATGAGCCTTGATTTTATCTTTGACGCAGCGGAATTCTGGGAGCTGGCCGAGCGGCTCGACAAGGGTGCGACACGGCTTCAGGTGACCGGCGTCACCTCGGCCGCCAAGCCATATCTGCTGGCGGCCCTGGCGCATGCCACCGGCCGGGGGATCGTGTTCATCCGGCCGACATCGGCCTCTCTATTCCGCTTTGCTGATGAGACGCGATTTTATTGCGACCGCCTGCAGGTCGACCGGCCGGTCCGTGTGCTTCCGGCCCTCTCCGAAGATCCCTATCAGGAAGTCTTTCCTTCTCTCGAGACGGTCGCCGCCCGTATGCGCTGTTTTTGGGATGTCCTGCACCAACGTGCGGGAGTCATCGTGACCAGTCTATTCGGACTCATCAAGCCCTTCCCTCTACCCGCCGACCTGGAGATCTCGTTCCTGACCTTAGAGACGGGACAGGCGTTGGAGCGGGACAGGCTGCTGGAGCAGCTGGCTCAATACGGGTATGAGCGAACGGACATCATCAACAACCATGGGGAATATGCCCGACGAGGTGGGATCGTGGATATCTTTTCCCCCTGGGAATCCGTTCCCTCCCGCCTCGAATTCAGTGGGGATGAAATCGGCTCGCTGCGCGAGTTCGATCCCTCCACTCAGCGTTCCCTGCGTAAGACCGAATTCCTGAGGATTCCGTCCCTGCGGGAGTTTCCCTCTGAACCGGACTTTGTGCAGGATTGGGTGGAGAGAGCGAGGTCGAGCCCCCCTCCCGGGACGACGCTGGACATGGAGGCGCGGATCGCTTCGCTGCAGGACGGGGATGCCTTTCCCTCGTTCGTTTACCAGTCGCTGCTTTGCCGCGACCGCTTCATCTCTTTTTCCAGCCACCTGCAGGACCACATCCTGGTCCTGGACGAATTCGAAGAAGTCGAGAAGGACTGGTCGGACAATATAGAGATCCTCGGGATCCGGCATGCCGAGCAAGCTGAGCAGGGCTCGTTCAGCCTCTCTCCGGAGATGATGTTCCCCCCTGGTTCATGGGAAGCCGTGCAGAAGAAGGCGGTCCGTCTCAATGAACTGGAAAGCCGGGTTCCGCGAGCCAAGGTACGGTTTTTCTTCCAGTCGGTTCCCCGCTTCAATAACAAGATCCCCTTTTTTCTCGACTTCTTGAAAAAGAAACAGGAGGAACGCGAGCGCTGTGCCCTGTTTCTTTCCGGAGAGGCCGTGCGCCGCAAATTTGCGGGTCTGCTGGCCCAGCATCAGATCAGGCATCTGGTAACCGACGATCCTCTGCTTCCCCTCAAGGATGAATCGGTCGCCCTCCTGCAGGGCCGGATGAGCCGGGGATTCGGATACCCGTCCCAGAAACTCTTGTTTTTTTCCGAGAGAGATGTGTTCACGGAAGAACGGGTGCTGATCAGCCGTCCCCGGATCAAACCCTTTGTGTCCGATTTCCGGGACCTGCAGGTAGGGGATCACATCGTGCATACGGATTACGGCATCGGGGTCTTTTCCGGGCTGCTGCGCATGGATGTGGAGGACAAAAAACACGAGTTTATGGAGATCCATTATCGGGATGAGGATAAGCTTTTTGTCCCTGTTGAGGACATGAACCTGGTCCAGAAATATGCCCGTATGGGCACCGCCGCCCCCTTGCTCAGCAAGCTGGGCACGCCTCAGTGGGAGCGGACCAAGGAGCGGACCAAGAAAGCCATCGAGGAAATGGCTCAGGAGCTTCTTGAACTGTATGCCCGGAGGAAGGCTGCACAGGGATATGGTTTCAGCCCTGCCGGGGATTGGAACAGCGAGTTCGAAAAGACCTTCACTTTCCAGGAGACGGATGACCAGCGGCGGGCCATAACCGAGGTCATGCAGGACATGGAGTCCCTGTCGCCCATGGACCGGCTCCTCTGCGGCGACGTGGGCTACGGCAAGACCGAACTGGCGATGCGGGCGGCGTTCAAGGT
>JBGUED010000298.1:0-3784 GCA_041821525.1 Candidatus Aminicenantaceae bacterium
CTCCGGTCGAGCCTCCCCAGAAGGCTCCGAAAAGAGCCCATTACGACTGGCCCTCCGTTACTCTGCCCCTGCTGGCGATCGGATTTCGCGGCCCGGCCTATTCCGGAAACGAGCTGGACAAGGCAGCCCTCGACCTCCTGGCGCAGACCTTCTTTTCCAGGAGTGCACCCCTCTATCAGAAGCTCGTGATCGAGGAGCAGAAGTGCGCGTCCTTCTATGCGAGCTTCCCGGACAGGAGGGATCCCTATCTGCTGACCTTCAATGCCGTGGTGAAGCAGAACAAGGACCTGGATTATGTGGAGGAAGAGATCTTTAAGGAGATCGAACGCGCCCAACAGGACCTGGTCCAGGATAAATTCCTGGACGAGGTGAAGTCCAACATCAAGTACTCCTTTGCAGAGGCCCTGGGCACGACGGACGGAGTGGCCGGCAGCCTGGCCTTCTACATCAGCCTGGCAGAGGATCCCGGCACCATCAACCAGCTCTTCGCGCTCTACGAGCGTGTCACACCCCAGGTCATGCGGGACATGGCCAAAAAATACTTCACACGAGCCAACTCCACCGTGGTCACGCTGTCTGGAGGAGGATCCCAATGAGAAAAATCATTATCCTATTTACAGTTGTTGTGTTCGGATGCGGCCTCCTGTCCATTTCCTGCGCGCGCAGGAACCCGGACAGGCTGTCCACTGAACTCCTGCCCGTAGAAGGCTCTCCCCTGGTCGGATTCCGCATCATGCTTCATTTCGGAAGCGCCCACGATCCCGAGGGCCAGGAAGGCATCGGCGCTCTCATGCTGAGCATGCTGGCCGCCGCCGGCAGCCGGTCCATGACTTTTCAAGAGATCACCCAGGCATTCTATCCCATGGCAGCCGGAGTCGGCCTCCAGATGGACAAAGAGATGGCGACCATCACAGGCACCATACACATGGACAACCTGGAGCCGTATTATGCCATTTTCAAGACCATGCTGCTTGAACCGGGCTTTAGAGAGGAGGATTTCATCCGGCTCAAAACGAACCAGTTGGACTTTCTGGAAAAAACCCTCGTGGGCAACCTGGACGAGCAGTTCGGCAAGGAGATCCTGAACAACATGATGTATGAGGGCCATCCCTACGGGCATAACGAGAATGGCACCCTGGAGAGCGTCAGGGGCCTCTCGCTCGCGGACGTGAAGGACTATTACACCAAGCGCTTCCAGCAGGGCAACATCACCATCGGGTTGGTGGGGGGATACCCGGCCGACCTGCCCGACAGAGTGCGTGAGGACTTTGCCGTGCTGCCCGAGGGTCATGTCCCGCAGCTCATGCTCCCTGCACAGCGCAAGCCCGAAGGCCTGGAGATCGTAGTCGCTGACAAGCAGACGCCGGCGACCGCCATCTCTATGGGTTTCCCCGTCTCTCTCTCCCGGGCGGACGATGATTTCTTTGCCCTCTGGATCGCAGGGTCCTATTTTGGGGAACACCGGCAGCACCTCTCACATCTCTTCCAGAAGATCCGCGAGGAGCGGGGGCAGAACTACGGGGACTATGCCTACATCGAGCATTTCATTCAGGGTCGTGACAAGTTCCCGGATACCAACTACTGCCGGCAGCAGCAGTACTTTTCCATCTGGATCCGGCCCCTGGCCAACTCCAACCGCCACTTCGTGCTGCGGCAGGCGCTGCGCGAGCTGAAGATCCTAGTGGATGAGGGAATCCCAGAGGAACGGTTTCTGCTGACCCGGCAGTACCTCCTGAACTACACGCGGCTCTATGCACAGACCCTGCAGGAACGCCTGGGCTGGCAGATGGACTCCCAATACTACGGGCATGACGATTTCCTGGCTGAAGCCCAGGAGCGGCTGGCAGCCGTCACGCTTGAAGAGGTCAATGCCGCCATCCGCAAGCACCTGAACTACGAGAATCTCTACATCGCCGTGATCACACAGAACGCACAAACCTTTCAAGAGGTCCTGGTGGCAAACACCCCATCGTCCATTACCTACGCCAACCCGAATATGCCGAAAGAGATCCTGGACGAAGACCTGCTTATCCAGGGATTCCCCCTGGATGTGATACCTGAAAAGGTCCGGGTAGTCCCGGCGAGCGGCTTCTTTCTGGGGAAGGGCATCCCGGAAGTCCGGAAGTAGCCGCACGGGGAGAGGGGCGTGCCCGCCTCCTCGAGTATTGATAACGAGTGAGGAAGACAAGGAGGGAGAGATGCGTCGCCATTTTGATACAGCCGCAGTTTTTCTGATCATGGGTCTGGCCGCGGTTCCCCTGAACGCCCAGGACCTGCTGCGCACACTGGGCCGCCAGCAGGACTTCAAAAGCCACCGGGTTTCTTCCTTTGACCGCAGCGGGGGAAACAACGACCGCCTTGCCATCGCCCCGGGAAAGACGGCCGTGCTGGCCGAGATCGAAGGCCCGGCCGCCATCCATCACATCTGGGTGACCATTGCCGGGGAGGCCTTCTACGGCCGCAAGATCATCCTCCGCATGTACTGGGACGGAGAGACACGGCCCTCGGTGGAGGCCCCCATCGGCGACTTCTTCGGGGTGGGCCACGGCCTGAACCGCGACCTCAGCGCCCTGGCCATCGCCTGTTCGTCCGAGGGGAGGGCCCGGAACTGCTACTGGCACATGCCGTTCCGGGGCTCGGTCCGCATCACCGCCAGCAACGAGGGGGAGAGCCCGGTGGGGGCATTCTACTACTACATCGACTACCGAGCACTCCCGGAATTGAGTCCTGACGTACCCTATTTTCATGCCCAGTACCGGCAGGAAATGCCCTGCTCCCCGGGGAAAAACTATGTTTTTCTGGAGGCAGAGGGGCGGGGCCACTACGTGGGCTGCAATCTCAGCATCCTTCAGCGGACCATGGGATGGTGGGGTGAGGGCGACGACATGATCTATGTGGACGGGGAAGATTTTCCCTCCCTCTACGGGACGGGCTCCGAAGACTATTTTTCCGATGCCTGGGGGATGCGGGAGGGAGAGAACCTCTTCTATGGATGCCCCCTGCAGGAGCCGGATTTCAAGACCGGCTCCAAGGCAACCGTATACCGGCATCACATCCCGGACCCCATCCCCTTCCTCGAATCCATTCGGGTCACCATCGAACATGGGCATGCCAACGACCGCTCGGACTATTTTTCGTCGGTGGCCTACTGGTACCAGACCGAGCCCCACGCTGCCTTCCCCCAACTCCCTTCTGTCGAAGAACGCCTCCCGTTCGCGCTGGAGTCTCCGGGCCTCGGCCTTCCCGTCTGGGAAGAAAGGCCGGGAAGAGGCCTCACCGTCTTCATGGACAGCAGGAGCAGGATGGCCGTCGCAGCGCTCAGGCTGGTCCCTTCGCTCACATCCTTCTACAATCCAAGTGGTGAGCGCTATCCCGTGCTGTCAACGGATGCGGCGCAGACAGGGGAAGAGATCGCGATCTTTCTGGACGCGGCTGTAGGCGAGCACTATGACCTGGAGCTGTTTTTTCTTCAGGGCCCTGCCATGGGAGAGGCCCGGGTCCTCCGGATCGAACAGGACGAATGGGAAAAAGACGTGGAATCCCCACTGATCCAGGGTTACGCGGAGGGCCGGCGCATCGCACAGACCACGCTGAGAGACGTGCGGCTGCAGCAAGGGACGAACAGGCTCATCCTCGGGGTGACGGGACAGCACGCGGATGCCTCGGGCGGTGAATTCGGGTTCGTGGGCCTGAGGAAAACTCCCTCCCGGCCCCACTTTATCCAGGACTGGAACCTCATCGGGCCCTTTGACGCGCCGGACATGTCCTATCTCCAATCCGCCTT
>JBGUED010000299.1:0-3774 GCA_041821525.1 Candidatus Aminicenantaceae bacterium
GTTGGCGAGCCATTCCTGGTAGTCGAAGCGGCAGAGAAAGCTGGGATTATTGGGGCTCAGCTCATCGATCATGTCCCGGTGGGGCCGCCACTTCTTGTTGCTCTTGCCGCCCTTTTCTCCCACATCGCTCAGGGCCCACTGCTCGTAGGCCCCCCAAAGCCCGGCCGTGATCCACTCCCCGTCGTCGAGGATTTCCACGATCCGGGCGATCTCATTGCGCAGTCCCTCCTCGTCCGACACAGTCATCAGGTTGGCGTCATTTATCAGTTCGCCCGAGCGGTTGAAATGGACATGGCCGTCGATGATCCCGGGTGTCACAAAGGCACCCTGGAGGTCGATGACCCGGGTGGCATCCCCGATGTATTTCTGAGCCTCTTCAGCTGTCTGGCACACGGCCGTTATCTTCGTGCCGGTCACGGCCACGGCGGCGGCTGTGGGCATGTCCGGATCCATGGTATAGACTGAGGCATTGGTCAGCACCAGATCGGCCGGGGGAATGGTCTCGACCGGCTGTTTTTCGGCACAGTGTGCGGCGAGCAGGACTCCCAGGATGAGCAGGACGGATCCAACAGCAGACAGACTTCTTCCTTTCATGAGGGCCTCCTTTGGAATATCCGGGTATTTCGGAACATCGACAGATGAAAATTTATAACAAAAAAAGCAAAAACACCATAGGCGTATTTTCCGGTCCAGCGCCGTCAAGTTGAAATTGCCGCTCCATTCCGCTATATTTTGTTAGTTAAATGAGTTCCTGAATGGATGTGATGCATGGCATGCAAGATCCTGAATAAATTCCTCATTCTGATTCTCCTGGCCGCCCCGCTTCTGGGAGCATCCCAGGACACTGAGACCGCGCCCGTAGAGCTGAAGATCGACAAGTGGTTCCTGCTGGGGCCATTTGCCACACCGCTCCCTGCCCTGCACAGGGAGTATAAGACAGGCTTTGCCGTGGAAGGCCTGGTTCAGTTCCATCAGTTCGAGATGACCAGGCTGAAGCCTCAGACAGACCGGCCGTTTATCTGGTATGACGGCAGCACGGTCCGGTGGCTGACTGTAACATCCGGCGACAACGGCATCGAGCTGACCGGGCAGCCGGACAGCCCCTCCATCGCCTACCTCGGATTCTACATCGATGTCAAAAGATGGACAATGGCAAAGCTGACCCTACGCAGTCCGCAGGCCTTCCGGGTCTGCATGGACGGCGACATCATCGGGCTTAAATCCCGGGTGGACCGGACCGAGGGAGGTCGGCCCCAGAACGGCGGCACAATGTACAACACCGATCTTGTGCTCGAGACCGGAAAACACTGGGTACTGATCAAGACCGCCCATGACCCAAGCTCAAACTCCGGCTGGTACCTGGATGGTCACCTGAATTTCGCCGAGCTGTACAACGCCCCTCCCCCCGAGATCACGCTGGATCCCAAGGGGCGCATGAACATCCACTACCTGCTGGACGAACCCCAGGCCACGAACGTGTCTGTGTCTCCGGACGGGGAGATGGCTGCCGTGACCCTGCGGCAGATCGTTCCCCCCGGTGATTCCACAGAGAGCTGGCTGGAGCTCTACGAGCTGGACAAGAAACGGCTCATCCGCACCTTCCGCGGTAAGAATTCCCTCTCCAGTGTCACCTGGTCCCCCGTGGGACAGAAGTTCTCCTACACGACCTTTTCGAACTCCAAGGGAACGATCTGGATCGTCGATCTTGAAGCGGGGACCACCACTCCCCTGGTTCGGGACCTGGAGAACCTGGGCAGCCACAGCTGGTCACCCACAGGTGATTTCCTGATCTACTCTGTCCTGGAAAAGGGCAAGGAGGACGCGCCCGGGGTCAAAAGGCTGCAGAGCATCTCCGACCGCCAGCCTCTCTGGAGGGACCGGAGCTTCCTCTACAAGATCACGATCCCTGATGGAGTACGGCAGCGGCTGACAGCCGGGGAGTTCACCACGAGCCTGAACGCCATAAGCCCCGACGGCAAGACGCTGCTCTTCACGCGTTCACTCGAGGACTTCACCCAGCGGCCCTACTCCAAATCCGAGCTCTACTCCCTGGACCTGAGTTCGCTCGAGGCCAAGCTGCTGTGGCAGGGGCCCTGGCTGACAAGCGCCCAGTGGCTCCCCAGCGAGAACCGGCTCCTGGTGCTGGGCGGGCCCTCGGTCTTCGGTGACATCGGCCACGACATTATCGAAGGCGTGGTCCCCAACGAGTACGACACTCAGGCCTACATCATGGACCTGGAGACCATGGGGGTCGAGTGCATCAGCCTGAACTTCGATCCTGCCATAAATCAGGCGCTCTGGTGCGAGGATGCGGAGTGTTTTTTCTTCACAGCCACCGACAGGTCCCATGTCCGGCTCTACCGCTATGACAGGAAGCGGAAGATCTTCAGCCGCCTGCCCACTGAGATCGACGTGGTCCAGACGATCTCCATTGCCCAGGAGGAATCCCTGGCCGCCTACATCGGGTCGAGTGTTTCAGACCCAGGCCGTGTCTACCTCCTGAATCTCGACAAGCAGGAGACCGAGGTGCTGGCCGATCCCGCTGCCCCAGGCTTTGCCGATGTCGCCTTCGGAAACGTGGAGCGCTGGACCTTCAAGAACGAAGAGGGCGTGGAGATCGAAGGCCGGATCTACTATCCACCCGGTTTCGATCCCGAACAAAAATACCCCTGCATCGTGAACTACTATGGCGGCACCATGCCCGTGTCCCGGAGCTTCGGCGGCCGCTATCCCCTGAACCTCTACGCAGCCCAGGGCTACGTGGTGTATGTGATGCAGCCCAGCGGCGCCATCGGGTTTGGGCAGGCCTTCTCTTCCCGGCATGTCAATGACTGGGGCATCATCGTGGCAGATGAGATCATCCGCGGTGTGGAGAGGTTTCTCAATGCCCATTCGTTCGTGGACCCCAAACAGGTGGGCTGCATCGGGGCCTCCTACGGCGGATTCATGACCATGCTGCTCCAGACACGCACCAACCTCTTTACTACGGCCATTGCCCACGCCGGCATAAGCTCGATCTCCAGCTACTGGGGGGAAGGCTACTGGGGATACAGCTACAGCGCCTTTGCCACGGCCAACAGCTTTCCCTGGAACCGGAAGGATCTCTACGTGAACCAGAGTCCCCTGTTCAATGCGGACAAGATCTCGACTCCCCTGCTCCTGCTCCACGGGTCAGCAGACACCAATGTCCCCCCCGGCGAGAGCACCCAGCTCTACACGGCGCTCAAGCTCCTGGGCAGGGAAGTGGAATACATCCAGATCCTGGATCAGAATCACCACATCCTGAACTACAACCAGCGCATCCTCTGGACAAAGACCATACTGGCCTGGTTCGACCGCTGGCTCAAAAGGCAGCCGGAGTGGTGGCAGCACCTCTATCCGGAAAAATAAGGACAAGCCATGAAAGATCCGAAATGCACGAAGTGCAAGCCCAAGCTCTGTAAGCAAGGCACAACCGAAGCCGGCAAGCTCCCGGACTTCTGCCCTATGATCAATCACAAGCCCCTGCTCGAAAAAGTGGCCGGGAAATACTCCGACGCAAAGATCCGGGACTTCTTCATAACCAGCGCCCGGACAGAGAAGGAGTCCTACGATGAAAAGGCTGCTCGAGAAGAAAACCGCACCGTCCCCATCCGCCCGCGCATAAGGGAAATCTCGGCTTTTGCCGAAGCCATAAAGGCCGGTAAGCTCGGCATGGCTTTCTGCATCGGCCTGGCCGACGAGGCGGCCCGGGCCTGCTCGATCCTGGAGAGCCACGGCCTGGACATATGCTCG
>JBGUED010000300.1:0-3771 GCA_041821525.1 Candidatus Aminicenantaceae bacterium
GGAGTGAAGCCGTCTGGGACAGAAATTCGGCGGATTTATTCATGATAAACTCCTTTCAAACGATAGCGCACAGCCCCGAATAACAGGGCCAGTAACGCCAGGGAATACAGGAGACTCATCAGCAGGGCCCAGGCATTGATACGGCCGGCAAAGAGCGCGGAGAAGATGAACTGGCAGGGATAGAAGGCAGGCAGCCAGCGGATGAATCCCCCCTGCTGGGCAGAGGAATAAAACACCGGGTTCTGGAGCCATCCCGCATCCAGGTTGGCCAGCAGGGCGATCAGGAGTATGGCCACCATATGGTCTTTGCTGAGCAGGCCCACCGCGCCTCCATAGGCTCCGTAGACCGTTCCCAGGAGGAGGAACCCGGCGAACGCGGCCCCGACCTGGCGGAGGGGCAGCATGAATGCCAGCACTGCCAGGACCAGGGCTGCCAATCCCGCCACCAGCGTGAAGAAGAACGAGAAGCGGGACAGGGCGAAGATGCGGGGGGACAGGCTCAGAGAGACGCAGTAGCGGTAGTAATAGAAATCCTGTTGGAACAGCAGGACCGCATAGTAGGCGGTCAAAAAGCCGCTCACAGCCGCGGCCATGAAGACCAGGGAGATCTCCTTGGCAGGCAGGAGCAGGGAAATGCTCGAGTGGAAGAAGTAGAGCTTGATGGGGAGCGAGCCCTGCCCCGTAGTTCCTTCCACCACTGCCAGGAAGAGTATGGGGATGATGAAAAACAGGATCAGGCCGAACCGGTTCCTGAGAAGCTCCAGGGAAGTGAGCCGGTAGAGCATCCGGAAGACAGCGGGCTTATCCATGGTTTTCCTCAAGGCGTCCTCCTTTTAGGCTCAGAATTCGGTCGAACCGGTCCCGGTCATAGATCAGATGAGAGATCATCAAGACCGCCGATCCGCGGGACTGAAGCTCGGCCATGATCTCCCAGAAAACCTGATACATCTGCCAGTCGAATCCGTCGTAGGGCTCATCCAGGAGCACCAGACGGGGCGAAGGGTAGATTGCAGTCAGGAATTTGACCTTCTGATAGGTCCCACCGCTCAGATCGCCGATCAGATAGGACAGGAACGGCTGCAGCTTCAGCCGCTGCACACACCAGTCCACGAAGGCACTGTTGCTCTCGCTGTCTGCTCGGGTCAAGCGGTCTACCAGGGCCAGGTGCTCGGACACGCGCAGCCGCCGGTGGAGCCAGTTGGCCTGAGGGCAGAACCCGACAGTCCCCTCGCCGCTGATCTGGACGGTCCCGGAATCAAAAGGCACAAAACCCAGGACGCAGTTCACGAACGTTGACTTTCCGGAGCCGTTCTCCCCGACCAAACCAACGCGCTCTCCGGCGTAGAGCTCGAGAGAGCAGTTCCTAAGGACCGGTTTCTTTCCGAAGCGCTTGGACAGGTCCCGGCATTCCAGGATGATCTCAGTTTTCATTCCAGCGTACCTCCTCCATGATCCCCCAGTAGTCCTGGCCGTCGACCACAGCTTTGACCGCATATTTTTCGTCCCGGCCCGCCGAACTCAACTTTCTCCTGATCCTGGCGGGCAGCAGATTCATCAACCGTCCCCGGTTGAGGACACCCTGCGACTCCAGGACCCGTGTGACCTCGCCCCTGATAGGGATCGGCGTTCCCTCTCGGGTAAGGATCCAGTTCATATGACGGGCTGTCCCTGAGGAGTCCCGGATCAACTGCACATCGACATCAGGCTCAACGGTCCGGGGATCGAGATAACAGGAAATCCACGCATCGGAGGTCCGGAGGGCCAGGAACACCCCCCAGGAATCCCGGCTGTGCATGCGGCCCCAGTACAGCCTGCAGAAGGGAACGTCCCAGGCCGGGAACGAAGAGCGTACAAAATCGACATAGCCCGTGCCTTGTTCAAGGGTTTCCCGCTCTGGAGAAGCGAACCTCAGCTGCACATCGGCCTTGGGAAACCAGACTTTCCAGTCGCAGCGCCCACGCGCATCTCCGTACAGGTGCCTGCAGGGCCGGGGAAACTCGGGCGAGGAGGCCAGCCACCGCCCTGTCACTCGGGCACGGCCGTGCCGGATGTGGAGCTCAGCCTCACCCCGACTGAGGGAGAGACGAGCATGGCCGAGGTCCAGCTCATGAAAGCCGCTGTGCCGGATCCGGGAGATCCGGAACGACTGGTGGCTTTGGGTTCCATGAAAATGATTTATGCCGGTAACACCAAAACGCAGGGGCCCCAGCGAGACCCGCATGATGTAGTAGAAGCCAGTGGCCTCTGGTGTTGTGAGATCCAGGTACCATTTTTCCAGGAGTGCCTTCATCCTCTTATCCTTTCATTCCCCAAGATACAGCCGGAGCCAGGCTTGGTTATCAAGAAAATGTCAAGAGAATGTCAAGAGAATGTCAAAGACCCACAGGAATGGGGCCGTTCCGTAAAGAGAGGGGGAGGGACGAGGGGAGGGCGATCGTCGGATAGAGCCCTGCTCAGTCTTTAATCAGGTCCCGTGCGAACTGCTCGCCGAAGCGTTCCGCCTTGGCCAGGTCGGATTCTTTGGGGATTCCCACATACTCGAGAGTGTCCACGATCTCCCACTTCAAGGGCTCGACGATCTTTTTCAGCTCGCGCAATGCCCCCCCGCTCCATCCGTGTCCACCGAAATAGGCCGCACGCTTGTTCAGGATTCTTTTACGGGCCACCATGTGCAGGGCCTCGGCCACGGGCGGAAACAACGAGACTTCGTAGGTGGGGGCGCCCACGATGACGCCACTCTTGGTCCAGAGGGAGGGGAGGATGTAGCTGACGTGGGTGCGGGCAGCGTCAAAGATCTCCACGTTCAGGCCGGCCTTGGAGACCCCTCGGGCCACGGCATTCATGGTCATCTCCGTGCTCCCGTACATGGAGGCATACAAGAGGGTGACACCCGGCTCGCACTCGCCCGAGGCATACTCGGCCCAGCGTTTATACAGGCTGATGATCCGGGAGACATCCGCGCGCCAGACCAAGCCATGCGAGGGGGCGATCACGTCCAGCGGAACCACTTTGAGCTTGTCTATCGCACTCAAGACTCGGGTGCTGAAATTGGCGATGATGTTGACATAGTACCGCAGAGCTTCCCGTTCATAAAAGTCCCTGTTTTGGCATTCGTCGTCGAAAATCCCTCCGCTTACAGCCCCATACCCGCCGAAAGCATCACAGGAAAACAGGATGCGCTGCGTCGTTTCGTAGGTCATGATGGTCTCAGGCCAGTGCAAGAACGGTGTGGAAAAAAACTTCAGTTCATGCTTTCCCAGGGACAGGGTGTCCCCGTCCTCCACAACGATCACGTTTTCCGTGATTTTGAAGAACTTCTCCAGCATGTCACGGGTTTTCTGCGAGCCCACGATCTTGACCTCGGGTGCCAGCCGCCGCACGATCTTGATCAGGCCGGAATGGTCGGGCTCCATATGGTTGATGACAATATAATCGAGCTGGGAGATATCGGTAATCTCCTCGATCTGGGCGAAAAATTCATCTCCCTTGTTCGACTTGGCCAAGTCGATGATGGCTTTCTTCTCATCATCGATCAAATAGGAATTGTAGGAGACCCCGGTATCCAGGATGGGCCAGATTCCCTCGAACAGATCCGTGGTCCGGTCGATGATTCCGATCCAGTACACATTGGGTTTGATCTCGACTAACGGCATGACAATCCTCCAACATACGATATACGGACCCGGCCGGCGCCGGGCAGAGAACCAGGTATTATAGTCCACCTCCGTTCCTGCTGCAATGCCCGATCCTCCCCTCTCCTTTCAAGGCGGG
>JBGUED010000301.1:0-3770 GCA_041821525.1 Candidatus Aminicenantaceae bacterium
ATGATGCTTCAGGCCCTGGGGGTCTCCTACCAGGATCTGATGACCATCCTCACCCGCGAACAGCTGGTGGTGTTTGTCGTCTTTATAAATTTTTTCGTTCCCTGCCTGTCCACCGTTGCCATCCTCTGGAAAGAGATCGGACGAAAGGAGGCCATGATCTCTATGGCCCTCAACACCTCAGTGGCTCTCTTGATCGCGTTCCTCGTCCGCCTGTTCCTCAGGTTTTGAGATGCTGAAAGCCATCCTCTTCGACCTCGACGACACACTCCTCATTAACAACATGGCTTCATTCATCCCGGCCTATTTTGAGCTCCTCAGCGCGGCCTTTACCGACCGCGTCCCGGCAGAGCAGTTATCCCTCGAACTGATCCGGGGAATCGAAGCCATGGATGCCAACGATGGCAGTGGCTCGAGCAATGAGGAGGCTTTTGAGGAGGTTTTTTATCCGGCCCTGAGTCTGGGCCGCGCAGAGCTGCAGCCTGTTTTTGAACGCTTTTATGCTGAAGAGTTTCCCAAGCTGCGCAGCATCACCCGCCCCATGCCCGGAGCCAGGCGGGTCGTTGCGCAGGCCTTCTCTGGAGACCGGCAGGTCGTCATCGCCACCAACCCGGTTTTTCCTCGTGTGGCGGTGGAGCAGAGGCTGGATTGGGCCGGGGTTTCTGTACTCGATTTTGTGTTCGATCTTGTGACGCATATCGAAAACATGCACGCTACCAAGGCCAGACCGGCCTATTACCGTGAGATCTTGTCGGTTCTGGGGCGGGAACCGCACGAATGCCTGATGGTGGGAGACGACTGGCAGCGGGATATGGTGCCTGCGGCCCAGGTGGGCATCCCGGTCTTCTGGATCACCGGCCCCGAGGATTCCGATTCCCAGGGGGCAGGCCCTGTAGAAGATCCGGTGCCCGAAGAACTCCTGACAGGCAGCGGTTCCCTCGAGGATGTACTTCCGATGCTGCCTTTGATTTAATCCTCCAGCGCTTGCTGCAGCGCAGCCGCAGCGCTCGTGCCGATGAGAGGGGCGAGCTCTTCCTGCGGAGCGTCGCGGATGGCGCTTATGCTTGTATACCGGGACAGGAGGAGTGCTTTTCTTTTCGGCCCGATGCCGGGAATCCCGTCGAGGAGAGAGTAGAAGCTCTTTTTCATCCTCCGCCGGCGGTGAAAGGCGATAGCGAAGCGATGGGCTTCATCCCGGATGTTCTGGAAAAGACGCAGAGCAGGAGAGGTGCGGTCCAGGCTCAATCCCTGGGGAAAACGTTCGGAATATACAATCTCTTCGCGCTTGGCGATGGAGACCAGCGGCGTATCCTCCAATCCCAGCGACTCCAGCACGGTCCGGGCTGCGTTGAACTGTCCCTTGCCCCCGTCCACCAGCACCAGGTCCGGGAAATCCTCGCTGGCCTTGGAGATCCGGGAAAAGCGCCGATGCATGACCTCCTGAAGGCTGGCGACGTCATTGGAGCCCACGACGCTTCGGATCCGGTATTTTCGGTAGGACTGTTTGTCCGGGAGGCCGTAACGGAAGACGACCCGGGATCCCACGGATTCCTCGCCTCCGGTGTTCGAGATGTCGTAGCCTTCAATGATTCGGGGGATGGTTTTCAGGCCCAGGAGCGATCGGATCTCCTGGAGAGGGGACTCCGAGGCCGGGCGCTTCTCCAGGAGCAGGGCGGCATTGCGGTCCGCCAGCTCCACCAGCTTGCGGTTCTTACCTCGCTTGGGCACTTTGATCTGCACACGCCGGCCGCTCAGCTCCGGCAGGGACTTTTCCGGTGATTCTCCCACGTCGAGCGTAATAGGGAGCATGATCACCCCCGGCAGGTCTTCCCCATCGCTGTAGAACGACCTGACCTGCTCCTTCAGGAAGCCGCTGTCTGGAAGGCCTTCAGGGAGGTCCCCGGTCCGTCCCTCCGAGCGCACCACCTTCCCCCGGCGCATAATAAAAGCGTAAACAGCGGCGCGGCTTCCCCTGCGCGCAAAGCCGAAGATGTCCTTGTCCTCTATCCTGGTCGATATGAACCGGGGCTTTTCCTTGATCTGTTCCAGGGTAAGGATCAGATCGCGCCATTTCCCGGCCTGCTCGAACTCAAGCCGCTCCGAAGCCTGCTTCATGCGCTGCCGCACGATCCGGAGCAGGTCGTCTACCTTGCCTTCCAGGAAGAGCAGAGCGTTCTCGGACCGTTCCCGGTATTCCGGCTCGGATATGAATCCCGTACAGGGTGCGGTACAGAGGCCCAGGTCATACTGGAGGCAGGGCCTGGCCCGGGTACTGGGGATGGTCTCCCGGCAGTCGCGGATGCCGAAGGAGCGGTTGATGAGGTTTATGCTCTTCCGCGCATGGAGAGCCGGATTGAACGGCCCAAAGTACCTGGCCCCGTCCGGCTCCACGCGGCGCGTCAGGTAGATCCCCGGATAGCCCTCCTGGATGGTCAGCTTCAGATAGGGGAAACTTTTGTCATCTTTGAGCCGTTCGTTGAATTTGGGCTGGTACTGCTGGATGAAATTGTTTTCCAGGAAGGCCGCCTCCCGTGCGGTTTCTGTGAGGATGTAGTCGATATCCAGGGCCTCGTCCAGGATGTTATGGACCTTGGGATCCGAGGTGGGCAGGAAGTAGCTGCGAGCCCTGTCCTGAAGAGAGCGGGCCTTACCGATGTAGAGCACCTTCTTGTCCTGGCCCAGGAAAAAATAGATGCCCGGCTTGGCGGGCAGGCTGCGGGCCTTGTCCCTGAGGTTCGGATCCCGGCCTTGCATCCCCTTTCCCCCCTCAGTCCTTTGCTGTGTCCTCGCCGATCTCCAGCTCATGGCGCTTTAGCTTTTTGAGCTCGTCCCGGTACTGAGCCGCCTTTTCGAACTCCATCCGTTCTGCGGCCTCATCCATCAGGCGCTGCAGCTCCTCCATCCGCTGCTTTCTTTTTTGGGGAGAGAAGTAGATCTCTTTGTCCTCCGCCACACGGGTGTAATCGAAATACTCTCGTTCGTAAATGCTGTCCATCACGTCTGCGATGTTTTTCTGAATGGAAGTAGGGGTAATGTTGTGTTTCCGATTGTACTGCTGCTGGATCCGCCGCCGCCGCTCGGTCTCATCGATGGCGGTCCGCATGGAATCCGTGACCTTATCGGCGTACAGTATGGCGCGGCCCTCTACGTGCCGGGCAGCCCGTCCGAAGGTCTGGATGAGCGAGGTCGCGGAGCGGAGGAAACCTTCTTTGTCGGCATCCAGTATGGCGACCAGCGAGACCTCCGGAAGGTCCAGCCCCTCTCGCAGCAGATTGATGCCGATAAGGGTATCGAAGACCCCCTTTCGTAGGTCGCGCAGGATCTTAATCCTGTCCAGGGTGTCAATGTCGGAATGCAGATAGCGGACCTTCAGGCCCAGGTCATGATAATGGTTTGTGAGGTTTTCGGCCATGCGTTTGGTCAGAGTGGTTACCAGAGTGCGCTGGCCCCGGGCCGCATTCGCTTCCATCTCAGACCTGAGGTCGTCGACCTGACCGCGGGTTGGCCTCACCTCCAGCTCCGGATCTGTCAGCCCCGTCGGCCGGATGACCTGTTCCGCGACCTGGGAGCCGGCCTTCTCCAATTCATACCGCCCGGGTGTGGCCGAAACATGCAGCACCAGCCCTACTCGCTCCTCGAACTCCGCGAAGTTCAAGGGGCGGTTGTCCATGGCAGAGGGGAGTCGAAAGCCGTGCTGTACCAAGGTCTGCTTGCGGGAGCGATCCCCGTGATACATCCCGCCGATCTGGGGGACAGTGACATGGGATTCGTCT
>JBGUED010000302.1:0-3753 GCA_041821525.1 Candidatus Aminicenantaceae bacterium
GCTTTGGGGATCTGGATCCCGAACACGACGGCCAGGGCCAGAAATCCGAAGATGATCACCCATCGGAAGCGTATGATTTGATCTGCCATTTTGTTCATGTGTGTCCTTCTCTCATGCTGTATTTTTTGCCGCGATCCCATGGATCCCGTCCAAGAACAGGGTGGACGCGGTACTGACAAAACGCTCGTAATAGGCATCGTCGAAATCCAGTCCGAACACCTCTCGCTGGATGTGGCGTATGCGAAAATGCATCATGACCATGGAAAACAAGGTGGGGCCGACAACTCCGACCTGGACCCCGTCTGCGGGATCCAATCCCAACCGGACGAGGATCCAGGAGGCCCGCTTGAGCATCCTCTTGACCCACTCCACCTTGATCTCGGCGATCTCGGGGACTTCCAGGGGCAGCTCATTGAAGGCAACGAGGGCCAGGTCGGTGTTGGCGCGGACATAGCCGACCAGGTTGCGCATAATCTCGAGGGCACAGGCCTCGGCACTCTTGCTTTCAGCTTCCGGGACATCAAATACCTTGAGGTAGTCTTCAAAGAAAGTCCCCATGATCACCTTTAGAATCCCCACCTTGCCCTCGAAATAATAGGAGATCATGGAGATATTGACACCTGCCGTGCCAGCGATCTCCCGGACCCCGACGGCCGCGTAGCCTTTCTGGGCGAAGAGCCGGACCGCGACTTCCAGGATCCTATCACGGGGTTCCTTGTCGGATTCAAGAGTTTTCTTGCCCATTGTGTCTCTCCTGGTTAAAACGAGAGCCGCAGCTCTCCAAAAAAGGCGCTCAGATAGGGATCGATCAGGTCGAAGAGAGTTTCTGATGGGCCCTGGTAACATTCCCCGCCTGCGATCAGCTTCAGTGCATCGGTGATGCGGTAGGTCACCTTGGGTTTGATCAAGAATTCCTCAGTCGTCACGTTGAAATATCCCATGAGCTCCAGGTCCAGGGTCTCGTACATGAGGCTCTGGGCGATTCTCAGGGTGAGGGCATGGCTGAACTCATACTGTTGGGAAACCAGGAGACGGTTCTTTTCTTCCAACCGAAAAAGCGGGAGCAGTCTGGGATCCGCAGGCGGCTGCAGTTCTTCGAAGTCGGTCACATAGCGCCCCAGATACTGGAAGATCATGCTGAGCCCTCCCGAGAACTCCCGGTCGATCCCTGCAACGAAGTAGAGATCGGGATTGATGATATAGACTGAGGCCTTGTAATCCTCGTGGGGCCATCGATAAGCAGCCTCACCTCTCAGCCCGAAGCCGCCCAGTGTCGTAGCGAAATCGGCACCGAGAACCTGCATGCGGTAACTTTTGAGGAACGCATTCATGATGGGAACGGGAATCCCGGGAGGAGACAAGGTCAGCAGCTCTGCGCTCATCCCGGGAAAAGGATTGTTGCCGTTAAAATAGGATAGGGATCCATCCAGGGAGGGGAGCTCCAGGTTGAGCTTGACGGCAAAGGCACTGTCCTCAAGTCGGGCCGCAGGATAATCCTGTCCGCCGTAGATCACGTTCGCTGGGAAAGAGATGAACTCTGTGGGAATCCTCGAGGGTCTGTAAAACGGGATCCAAATCCCCTCCAGGCGCACAGGTGAGGCGTTGTAGTAGGTGCGGATCAGGAAATTGGCCATCCTGCGGTCATCCTCATCCGGAGAACGGACCAGCATATCCCGGGGCGTGATGTTGTCGGTAGGATTGAGGCCATCGGCCCTGCCCCAAACCACGATCTGATGGCCGACACGAAAATCGAAGCGCCCGGCAAAGGCATCGACATAGGCCTCGCGCAGCGTGAACTGGGAGATCCTCTCATCGAACTCCATGCCGTCGCGGAACCTCACTTCAGCGAATGCGCCGCCAAAGCCCTCCACCGTGGTTTTGGCCTTCAAAGAAAACTCGCCGTAGCCGCTCTTGATCTGCCCTGCATCCGGAGATGCGGCCTTCCCTGCATAGAGAGTGCTCCGCAGAAATCCCCCCAGGTCGAGGCCCTTGATCACGCCCTCTTTCTCTTGGGTGGCCTCCTCGAAGAGGCCCTGGCCAACCAGGGAGCCGGAAAGAGCCAACAACAGACCCAAAACCAGACATGGTGATCGCATCTCTGCCTCCTCGAGTCTTATTAAACAAACGTTTGACCGATATATCCTCAACATAGTATTCAAACAAACGTTTGTCAAGTTAATTTCGAGTTAGAATTAGATACCATCGAGCCTATGATAAGGTCGAGAGATTTGACAACCGAGTGAGCCCTTCTTATAATCGGCACAGAATTCTGGGTAAAGGGAGCTACTCCATGATCGGAAAAGGCGAAGACAAAATAATCGGCGGCCCGGAGACTTCTCTGTCGTCCTCCCCCACTCCCCAGACTTCCATCGTGTCCCAGACCCTGCTCCTGGAGGGCGACATCTCCGGCAAAGGCGACCTGGTCATCCATGGGCAGGTCCGGGGCAAGATCAGACTGACGGGTCATGGACTCACCGTCGCTCGGACCGGCAGGGTCAAGGCGGACATCCTGGCGGACAACGTCCTCATTCAGGGAACGGTGGAGGGCCGCATCCAGGCGGCGGGAAAGGTCACGCTCCATGCCGAGAGCAGCATGAGCGGCGACATCACCGCTGCCCGCATCTCCATCGCTGAGGGCGCCGTATTCAAGGGGAGCCTGAAGATCCAGTCCGGGCTCTAATCTCCATGTTTTGAGGTATGCGCTCCTTCAACCTGGTCGCTGGTTACCGTCCCCGTGGAGATCAGACCGCTGCCATCACGCAGCTGGCTTGCGGACTGCAGGAGAAGCATCCTCATCAAGTCTTGAAGGGAGTCACGGGTTCCGGCAAGACCTTCACCATTGCCAACATCATCGCCCAGGCCGATACTCCGGTTCTGGTCATATCCCACAACAAAACCCTGGCTGCCCAGCTCTATCAGGAGTTTAAACGCTTTTTCCCTGAAAACGCAGTGGAATACTTCGTCAGCTACTACGACTACTATCAGCCAGAGGCCTTTATCCCGGCCTCAAATACGTACATCGCCAAAGAGGCCACCATCAACGATGAGATCGACCGGCTCCGCCTGAGAGCGACCAATGCGCTGCTCCACCGTCGGGATATCATCATCGTGGCCTCGGTCTCCTGCATTTACAGCATTGGCTCCCCCGAGACCTACCGTCGGATGAGCTTCAGCCTGAGGCGAGGTCAGCCCCTGAAACGCAAGGAGCTCCTGTCCCGGTTCACCGAACTGCAATACGAACGCGGCGAGACCGGCTTCCGGCGAAACACCTTCCGTGTACGTGGGGATGTCGTCGAACTCTACCCGTCCTACGAAGACAGCGCCATTCGCGTCCGGTTGGAACACGGGCGCGTGGAGGAGCTGCATCTCATCGATCCTCTCCTGGGCACCATCCTGGCCGAACTCCAAGAGCTTATGGTCTACCCCAAATCCTTTTTCGCCACACCCAGGGAGATCCTGGACTCTGCCGCAGAGGAAATCGAAAAGGAGCTGGACAAGCGTGTACCGCAGCTCAGGCGTGAGGGCAAGATTGTGGAGGCCAACCGGCTCGAGGAGCGGACGCTGTTCGACCTCGAGATGCTGAGAGAATTCGGGTGGTGCCCGGGGATCGAGAACTATTCCCGGCACCTCGACGGTCGCCGTCCGGGTGAGATGCCCTACACGCTCCTCGACTACTTCCCGGACGACTCCCTCATCGTCCTCGACGAGTCTCATGTCACCGTGCCCCAGCTGCACGGGCAGTACGAGGGGGAC
>JBGUED010000303.1:0-3753 GCA_041821525.1 Candidatus Aminicenantaceae bacterium
GCCTTTGGCGGAGCTTGTGAAGCTGATGGGGGAGGGCGAGCGCTTTCCGAGGCTCAACTGCCTCCTGGTTGTCCGCCATGGACAACTGATAGTGGAGGAGTATTTCCGTGGTTTCGATGCAAACAGGGTCCACACACTGCAGTCCGTCTCCAAGAGCTTCACTTCATCGCTGGTCGGAATGGCCATCGCCATGGGAGAATTTAAAGGAGTAGAGGAGAGGGTGCTGGACTTTTTCCCCGACATGGAAGGCATCGCCAATCTGGACGAGCGCAAATCCGCTATGCGCCTGCAGGACCTCCTCACCATGCGCAGCGGGACCGACTACCATGAACGCGGCTCGGATTCCCCGCATTTTCAGCTCAATGCGCTGCCAACGGGCTGGGATAGGTTCTATCTCGACCGGCCCATGCAGCATGAGCCGGGGACTCATTTTCTCTATGACAGCGGAGGTGTCATCCTGCTGTCCAGCATGCTCAAGAACCGCACGGGCATGCATGCAGACGCCTATATGGAGCGGTTCTTGTTTGCGCCGCTGCAGATCGAGAAGAAGTTCTGGTTCAAGAACCAGGAGGGGCATCCCCACACCGGGGGCGGGCTGCACCTGAGGCCGCGCGATACGGCCAAGTTCGGGCTGCTCTATCTGCAGGGGGGGCGCTGGCAGGGCGATCAGGTCGTTCCCGAGGACTGGGTCAGGGAATCCTTCCGGCAGTGGGTGGACCTTGGAATGAAACGTATGGGGACCATAGGTTATGGGTATCTGTGGTGGATCCTGGCCCCTGATCCAGACGGGACGGGCGAGCAGAACATCTATGCTGCCATGGGATTCAGGGCCCAATACATCTTCGTCATCCCTGAGCATGACATGGTCGTGGTGGTCAACGGCGACACGCGTTCGGGCTCGGACCAGAACAAACCCATCGAGTTCCTCTACAGCCACATCCTCCCAGCCGTCCGAAAATAAACAGCGGCCAAATCCGATTTCCCTTTCATTCTTTGTGAAGTTTTCTGGCAGAGTATTATGGGAAGGTTGGATTCTCGGTTTCCTCGGTAGTTGGCCTGTATTTTTTCTTCTCCCTGGGGTATACCTATAGCGAACCCATGCAGGATTCTGACAGCAAACACTCCGGACCATGGATCGCCTGGTACGCCGCAGGGACCGCGCTCTTCCACATCTGGGCCAACACACTGGGCAACATCAGCGAGCTCTGGCGCAACGGCATCCATCTGGCGCTGCTGGGATCGCTCGGTTTTCTCCTCTATCCGGGTTTGAAAAAAAAATCCATGGGAAAGGCCCCTGCGCTTCTGAGCGGAGTGCTGGCGGGGCTGATCTTGTGTGCGGGCTTCTATCTGGTGCTCTTCGAGCAGGCCCTGCACGACCGCAATGAGGTGCCGGTCCTCATGGACCTGGTCTTCGCCGGCCTCGCCGTGCTGTTGACCTTGGAGCTGACACGCCGCACCTCGGGATACATCATCCCCGCCCTGGCCGCTGTCTTGCTGACCTATGTCCTCTGGTGGGGGCGGCTGCTGGAGGGGGTGTTCAGCTTCCGGGGCATGACCCTGACCAGGGTTCTCTACCGGCTGTACTTTACGGATGAGGGGCTGTTCGGCATGATCGCCTCCATCTCGTCCACCTATGTGTTCATGTTCGTGCTCTTCGCTGCTTTCCTGCTGCGCTCGGGCGGGGGAGACTTCATCATCAAACTGGCGCGCAGTCTGACGCGCCGGTTGGCAGGAGGGGCCGGCCTGGTGGCGGTTATGGCCTCCGGCCTCATGGGCACGATCTCCGGGAGTGCCGTGGCCAACACGGTATCCACGGGCGCCATCACCATCCCCCTGATGAAGAAGGCCGGTTATACATCGAAGTTTGCCGCCGCTGTGGAGAGCGCGGCCTCCACCGGCGGACAGCTCATGCCCCCCATCATGGGCGCCGGTGCTTTCATCATGGCCCAGTGGACACAGATCCCTTATGCAGCCATCATCGGAGCCGCGCTGCTCCCCGCACTCCTCTATTTCGCTTCTGTCGGCTTCTATGTCATCCTGGAGGGTCGCAAGATCAAGGCTTCCGTTGATCCGGAGCTCCCTACGGAACCGGTGGGCTCGCTCCTGATCTCCGGACTCCAATTTTTTGTCCCCATTGTGATCCTGATCGGCGTCCTGGCCGCCGGCTTTACTCCCACCTATGCGGCCGGGGTTGCGATCCTGGCAGTGGTGGCCGCCTCCTGGTTGAGCCGCGACCGCAGGATGTCTCTGCAGGATGTGGTCGATGCCCTGGCCCTGGGGACCCGGAACATGGTGGCCACCGGGATCCTGCTGGTGGCGGCAGGCATCATCGTGGGGATCATCAACCTGACCGGCATCTCCATCACCTTTTCCCAGCTCATCATCGAGTGGTCGGGGATGCATCTCTTCCCGGCCCTGCTTCTCGTGGCCGGGGCATCACTGCTCCTTGGTATGGGCCTGCCTGTGACAGCGGCTTACATCATGATCGCCATCCTGACTGTCCCCGCTTTGATCGAGATGGGCGTGCCTCTACTTGCTGCTCACATGATCATCTTCTGGCTCTCCCAGGATTCCAACGTCACTCCACCGGTATGTCTGGCCTCCTATGCGGCGGCCTCTATCGCAGAGTCGAAACCCATGGCAACGGGATTGACCTCCTGGAAGTTGGCCAAGGGCCTCTACCTCATGCCCCTGCTTTTTGCCTATACTGGTTTGATCAGCGGAGGGTGGGGCGAACGGCTCCTGGTCTCCGCGTTTGCTCTGGCCGGGCTCCTGGCCTTCGCCGTGGTTTTCACCGGCTATCTGTTCCGGCCGGTGAACCTGATGCAACGTCTTGGATTTCTGGTCTCAGCCGCCGGCCTTTTTTGGCCCCGAAACCTGATCGCCAACCTTGTGGGGCTGGCGGTTCTGATCGCTGCATCGGTCCTCAACCAGAGGGTGGCCCAAAGCAGGGCATCCCATGGAGCATAGGCTTTTCTCTGGCTTCCCCGCCTCAAGCCTTGGAGTGAGGGGGAGTGACAAGTCAGTGGGGTGTCCCCTTGGGGGACGTCCCTCTGCTCTACAGCTTGAAGCAGTAGGAAAATTTGATCAGAAACACGTTGTGGGGGGGCAGGTCGAACAGTCGCTGGATATCTTCCTCATAGGTGAAGTTCCCTGTGGAATCGAATCCGGTCCGGCCCTGTGACCACACCAGGTAGAGTGAGGATCCCGGGAAGTATTCCCAACGCATGACTAGATTGGAGCGGAATTCCATGACCTTGAAGTTCGGATTGCCGAACACGTAGTCTGTCTGGCCGTCCCCGGTCTCGTCCACGGCGTAGTGGTTGGCTTCGGGTACGAATGTCAGTTCTGCGTCGGCGTAGGTATGGAACCTGTCGCTGTAGGCATCCGCGCGCGGCTGCGTTATGCGTTTGAATTGGGTGTAGTCTCCTGCGGAGACGAACGGCTGCCCGTAGAACTGCACAGACAGGTCGGGAGTCAGGCTGAAGTTCAGGCGCAGAGTGACGGCCAGGGTCTTCTGGTGGATCCGTCCCATGATGTAGCGTTTGTCTGTGTCCAAAGAAACCGTCTGGACATACTGGAGGTTCTGTGTGCTCAGGGAATAGCTGGGGCTCAGCGCCAGGTTCAGGGCGTTGCTGGGCTGATAGCTCACCGAGACCGTGTAGTTCTGCTGCCTGGAGTTGTCATGGTCTCCCCAGTACTGACTGCCGATCAAAAAAACGCGGGCCTTCTGGCGCTGGTCCGTTCCCAGGG
>JBGUED010000304.1:0-3745 GCA_041821525.1 Candidatus Aminicenantaceae bacterium
CCGGTGAAACCACCTCCCCAGGACCTCCCTCTCGGACCACTTTCAGCTTGATCTCGGCCCGGTCGTCATGAAACACCTTGATGGGCACAGTGTAGTTCCCCAGGCGCTTTATGGGCTCATCCAGCAGGATCTTCTTCTTTTCCACATCAAAGTTCAGTTCGGTCAGGGCATCCCGGATATCGGTGACGCTCACCGAACCGAAGATGGTGTCCTTCTCTCCGGACTTGCGGTGGAAGGTCAAAGTCACGGCATTGAGCTGTTCGATGAGCGACATGTACACCTTCATCTCTTTTTCCAGCCCCTTGCGAAGGGACTTCTGCACCATCTCGATCATCTTCATGTTGGTGGCCGTGACTTTCAGGGCCAGCTTCTTGGGCAGGAGGAAGTTCCTCCCGTATCCGGGAGCCACCTTTACGATGTCCCCCTTCTTGCCCAGGTTTTCGATGTTGTCTTTGAGAATAACCTTCATCGTCCTTCTCCAGCTTAATCAGCGATGTAGGGCAGCAGGGCCAGCAGGCGGGCGCGCTTTATGGCCTGGGTCAACCGCCGTTGATGATAGGCGCAGGTGCCCGTCACTCGGCGCGGGGAGATCTTGCCTCTTTCCAGCGTGTATTTCCGGAGGATGTCCACTTTCTTGTAGTCGACCTCCTTCACATTGCGTTCACAAAACCGGCAGACCTTACGTCTGGGAGGGAAGTACTTCCGCCCTGATCCTCTTACATTCCTGGATTCTCTTCTATTTCTATTATAAGGGCCTGGCATAGTTATTTCTCCTCTTTCTTGGCCTCATCCGCAGCCTCCGTCGGCTCGACAGGCGAAGCCTCGGGCTCTGCCGGAGGCTCTGCCTCGGCCTTGTTTTCCGGAGCCGCCTCCGGTGCTGCCGGGCTCTCGGCTGCCGGGCTCGGAGCCGTCATCCTCTCCCCTGCCGCCTCTTTGGGCTGGGGTCTCCGGGCTTTTTTCCGGCGGGGCTTGATCTCCTCCTCCAGCCTGGTGGTAAGATACCGGAGGATGGTTTCTGTCTGCTTGAACCGCCGTTCCAGCTCGGCAGGGATATCCGCCTCGCCATTGTAATGAAAAAATACATAAAAGGCCGCGTCAAATTTTTGGATCTGGTATGCCAGCTTACGCTTCCCCCACTTATCGATCTCGACCATCTCGCCGTTGTTATCAGTGACGATCGCGGCCATCTGCTGGATGAGCTCTTCCGTCTCATCTTCGGCCAGATTGGGGGCGATAAGGAAGGCAGTTTCGTAGAGTCTCATTAAAACCTCCTTATGGCTCTGTAGCTCCTTCTCTTTGCGGAAGGAACAAGGAGAGAGCAAAAAATCTTATATGTTCCCGTATAGGAACGCACAATATAGTATAAAATCCCCCTTACGTCAAGCCGCTTCCCAGCCCACCCCTCTTGAAGAAGGGCATGGGATCCAAACAGGGCTGGACTCTTGCGATCCTGGGTATCGGGAGGGCAAGAACATAATTGAGGCTATTCAGCCTGATCTTTCCCCCTTCCTTATAAGGCGGGAGGTTGGAAGGCGGCGTTGAAGCGGTTCATGGCGGCGTCGATGTCGCCCGCCAGGATCATCTCCAGAGCCTCGGCGGCACGCTCCAGGGGATCCGCCAACTGCTGCCGCTCCTTTTCGGTAAAGGGAGAGAGCACATACTCGACGGGATCCGCCTCCTCGGGAAGAGGGCCAATGCCGATCCGGATGCGCGCAATATCTCGCGTCCCGAGCTCCTCGATGATCGACCCCATGCCCTTGTGTGATCCCCCGCTGCCTTCCCGGCGAACCCGAATCTCACCCAGGGGGAGGTCGAAGTCATCGTAAACCACGACCATCCTCCCCGTCTGGATGCCTCCCTGGTCGGCCAGGGATTGGACGGCCCGGCCGCTGGAGTTCATGAATGTCTGGGGCATAACGAGCAGGACCTTGCCTTCGGGCCGGTCCACGCCCACGACCTTGGAGAGATGACTCCTCTTCCGGGCCCGGGTGTTCCAGCGCCTGGCCAGCCTTTTTATAAAATCGAAGCCCACATTATGCCGAGAACTGGTGTATTTCCGTCCGGGATTTCCCAGCCCCACGACAGCCCACACACATCACTCCTTGGCGGCTTCCGCCTTCCCCTCTTCTTCGTCCTTTTCCTTCTTGATCACCTCGGGCTGTTCACCTTCGGCCATGATCTCTTCCTCTTCCTCAACGGCTTCAACCACTTCCTCGGCAGCCGGGGCCTCGACCGCAACGATCACATAGTTGGGATCGGACATAACCTTCACCCCTTCTATCGAAGCCAGCTCCTCGATCTTGATGGACTGGTTGAGATGAAGCTCGCTGATGTCGACCAGAATGTTCTCCGGGATGTCATTGGGTAGACATTCGACCTCCACTTCACGGGTCACAAACTCGACAAAACCTCCCTCGGTCTTGACTCCCACCGCATCGCCCGTCAAGATGATTGGCACGGTCACGCGGACCTCCTTGTCCATGGAAATGTGGATGAGGTCGACATGCAAGATCTCATCCGTGGTCACGTCCTGCTGGTAGTCCTTGATCATGACGTCCGGCTTATCCTTGTCATACAAGACCTGGAAGATGGTGTTTTCGCCCGTTTCGGACTTGAGGATGTCAAAAATGTCTTTCTTGTTAAAGACCAGAGGGACATTCTCGGTACCAGGGCCGTAAAGTATAGCCGGGACATTGCCTTCCCGACGGATCCGGCGGGCGAAATTCTTACCTCCGGATTCACGCTTTTCTGCTTTGATGGTCAAGTTCATGGGTTTTCCTCCTCAATCATTGAGTGAACAAAGAGCTAACGGAGCTGCCTTCATGGATCCTGCGGATCGCTTCTCCAAAAAGCTCGGCAACCGACAGCACTTCGATTTTGTCTGAGTTATGCGAATCCTCATTTAAAGGGATGGTATTTGTGACGATCAGTTTTTCCATGCGGGAACCGTTGATCCGGTCCAGGGCCTGGCCCGAGAGGACGGGATGTGTTATGGCGGACCAGACTTTGCGCGCCCCCTTTTCGAGAAGTGCCTCCACGCTCTGGACCAGGGTCCCGGCGGTATCGACCATGTCGTCCAGGATCACGACATCACGGCCCGCAACCTCGCCGATCACATTGCACACCTGGGCCACGTTGGGTTTGGGCCGCCGCTTGTCTATGATGCCCAGCTCCGCTTCCAGCAGTTTGGCGAACCATTTGGCCCGCCCGACGCCTCCGGCATCGGGAGAGATAACAGTCGTGTTTTCCAGGCCCCGCTTCCCCATATAGTCAGCAAAGACGCCCTGGGCCATCAGGTTGTCCACGGGGACGGAGAAGAAACCCTGGATCTGGGGAGAGTGCAGGTCCATGGTCAGAACCCGGTTGGCTCCCGCTGTCTCCAGCAGGTCCGCCACCAGTCGGGCGGATAGCGGCACCCGAGGCCTGTCTTTCCAATCCTGCCGGGCATAGGCGTAATAAGGGATAACCGCGGTGATCCGCTCGGCCGACGCCCTTTTGAAGGCGTCGATCATGACAAAGAGCTCCATCAGATGGAAATTCTGGTCATGCGCCCCGGTCTGGATCACGAACACGTCCTCTCCGCGCACGTTTTCATCGATGTAGAAATGGATTTCTCCGTCGCTGAACTGGTCCAGAACCGACCTCCCGAGGTCGATATCCAGATAGTCGACGATCTCCTCGGCCAACGCCGTGTTCGAGGATCCTGTGAATACTTTCATCTCTCGTTTATCTCCTGTTTTCCTCT
>JBGUED010000305.1:0-3737 GCA_041821525.1 Candidatus Aminicenantaceae bacterium
GGTCTCGCCGCAGCCGCCGCAAGCCCCGCTGAACTCGAAGTACGGCATCAGGAACTGGCTGCCTTTGAGGGTTTCCCGCCTGGTTCCATCCAGGACGTTATCGGGAAGCTTGTCAAAAAACTCCGCTTTTTCCGCTTCTCCCGCAGCACGGGCCTCGTCCAGGCTCCCCATCTCCAGGGCCTTGACCTTGGAAGGGCAGGTGTTGGCACAGTTGCCGCAGCCCACACAGTCTTCGATGTAGACCTGTATGCGGAACTGCAGCTCGCGGTCGGTCTTGGTGTTGGACTTGAGCGTCACGAATCCGTCCGGGGCTCCTTCCAAGTCCGCGGGAGCGATCTGTTTAGCCCGGATGGTGGCGTGTGGGCAGACCAGGGAGCACTGGTTGCACTGGATGCAGTTCTCGGAAATCCAGTGCGGCACGTGGGGGGCCACCCCGCGTTTTTCCAGGCGCGTGGTCCCTGTCGGGATGAATCCGTCATAAGGCATCTGAGAGACGCTGATGTCATCGCCTTTGAAATGCATGATGGGCTCGATCACCTCTTTGGCGAAGGTATCGGCATCGTGAGGGATGAGTTGAGGTGTGGGTGCCGACTTCGTGATGGTCGCCGGTACCGGAACCTCCTCCAACGCGGCAGCGGCCTTGTCCACTGCATCCCAATTCATCTGGACGATGTTCTCCCCCTTGCTGATGAAGGTCTTCTTGATGGCATCCTTGATCAGCTTGAGGGCCTCGTCTTCAGGAAGCACGCCCGAGATCTTGAAAAAGACAGCCTGCATGACCGTGCTGATACGGGCTCCCAAACCCACGCTCTCCGAGAGCTTGAGGGCATCGATGTTGTACACCTTGATCTTCTTATCTATGATGGTCCTCTGCAGGTCCTCGGTCAGGTTTTCGAATACCTCTTCGGCCTCCCAGTTGGAGTTGAGCAGGAACGTTCCCCCTTCCTTGATACCCCCCAGGATGTCATAACGGCCGATATAGGAGGCCTTGTGCAGGGCTACAAAATCCACGTGGCTTAGTAGGTACTGGGACTGGATCGCCTCCTTCCCGAACCTCAGGTGTGAGATGGTGATCCCGCCCGACTTCTTGGAATCGTACTGGAAGTAGCCCTGGGCATACATATCGGTGTTATCACCGATGATCTTGATGGAGTTCTTATTGGCACTGACCGTGCCGTCGGAGCCGTAGCCCCAGAACCGGCAGCGGATGGTCCCCACAGGCTCGGTCTCGAGCTCTTTCCCCAGGGGAAGCGACTTCCCAGTGACATCGTCCTCTATCCCCACCGTGAAATCATGGAAGCAGGCCCCGTCCAGGTGATCGTACACGGCCTTGACCATGGTGGGTGTGAACTCCTTGGAGCTCAGGCCATAGCGGCCGCCCACGATGGTGATGTTCCTGTCGCTCAGGGCCACCTTGATGTCCAGAAACAGGGGCTCTCCTATGGCGCCGGGTTCCTTGGTGCGGTCCAACACTGCGATCTTTTTCACGCTCGCCGGGATGGCGTCCCGCAGCGCCTCTACTGAGAAGGGACGGTAGAGCCGCACCTTGATGGCCCCCACCTTCTCCCCCTGCGCGCGTAGATAGTTGATGGTCTCTTCTATGGTCTCGGTTGACGATCCCATGGAGATGATGATCTTCTCTGCATCCGGGGCGCCGATGTAATCGAACAGGTGGTACTGGCGCCCGATCTTGGCCGCCAGCTTATCCATGTATTCCTGGATGATGGCGGGAGTGGCGTCATAGTATTTGTTGACGGTTTCCCGGCCCTGGAAGTAGACATCGGGATTCTGGGCCCCCACTTTGGCCTGCGGCCTCTCGGGATTCATGGCCCGGGCACGGAAATTCTCCACGTATTTCATTTCCAGCAGCTCGCCCAGGGTCTCATAGGGGATGACTTCGATCTTCTGGACCTCGTTGGAGGTGCGGAAGCCGTCGAAGAAGTGCACGAACGGGACCTGGGATTTCATGGCAGCCAGGTGCGCCACCACGGCCAGGTCCATTACCTCCTGCACAGAACCCGAGGCGAGGAGCCCAAAGCCCGTGTTCCGGGCGGACATCACATCGGAGTGGTCTCCGAAGATTGACAGCGACTGGCAGGCCAGGGAACGGGCCGATACGTGAAAGACTGTGGGCAGCATCTCACCGGCGATCTTGTGCATGTTGGGTAGCATCAGCATCAGCCCCTGCGAGGCAGTGAAGGTCGTGGTCAGGGCTCCGGCTGAAAGACTGCCGTGCACGGCCCCGGCGGCCCCGCCCTCGGACTGCATCTCAACGACCTCCAGCTTCTGCCCGAACAGGTTCTTGCGTCCCTTTGCGGCCCAGGCATCAGCCAGCTCCCCCATGAGCGAGGATGGAGTGATGGGATAGATAGCCGCCACTTCGCTGAAGGCGTATGCGACATGGGTAGCGGCCGTGTTTCCTTCGATGGGATCAAAAATCTTTGTCATCCTTTATCTCCTCTCAGATGTTCAAGAAGTCCGTTCCAAAACGCACCATTATAAAGGTTAGGATGGCTTTTACCAACTCCTTGATGAAATTTATTATATGATGAATCAGTCTTCTGTCAGTTCGGTGCGGCCTTCCAGGGATTTTTTGATGGTCACCTGATCAGCGAAATCCAGGTCCGAGCCCACGGGGAGTCCCATGGCCAGCCGAGTGACCTTGACGCCAGTTCCTTTCAACATCCGGGCCAGTAACATGGCCGTGGCCTCACCCTCCACCGAGGGATTGGTGGCGATGATGACCTCTCTGAAGCTGGTCTCCCTCACCCGTTCGACCAGCTGTTCGGCCTTCAGCTCATCTGGGCCCACGCCCTTGAGCGGGGACAGGGCACCGAGCAGGACATGGTAGCGTCCCTTAAAAGCACCCGTGCGTTCGATGGAAGCGATGTTGAACGGTTCCTCCACCACACACACGGCATCGGATCCATCCACATCTTTGGTGCAGTGAAAGCAGGGATCCTTGTGAGTCAGACTGTTGCAGACGGAGCAGTAGAAGAGGTTGCGCTTGGCATCCTTTATGGCGTCGGCCAGCCGGTCTGACTCCTCCTGAGGCTGCCCGATCAGGTAAAATGCGATCCTCTGAGCGGACTTTGCCCCGATCCCGGGGATTTTCTTAATCTCCTCTATGAGGCGCTGGAGCGGGTGGTCTTTTTCCAGCATCAGAACAATCCCGGGATTTTAAGCCCGGCTCCCATGGCTCCAAGCTTCTGGGAGACTTCCTCGTCAACCTTGGTCCCCGCATCATTGAAAGCGGCAGTGATCAAGTCCTGCAGCATCTCCACATCGTCCTTATCCACCACCTCGGGATCGAGTTTGATGGCCATCAGGTTCTTGGTCCCGTCCAGGGTGACGACGACCATGCCCCCTCCCGAGGAACCCTCCACTCGCAGCTCGCCCAGCTGGTGCTGCATATTCTCCTGCATATCCTGGGCTTGTTTGAGCATTTTTTGCAGGTTACCCATGCCTTTCATATGATTCTCCTCTAATCCACCAGGTCTTTGATCTTCCTGGTGGCGATCTTTTCGCCTTTTTTGGGCTCCACGGACAGGATCTGTGCTTTGAAGGTCTGCATGAAGTTCATAACCGCCGGGTCCTTGAGCACGGCATCCGTCTCTGTGCTGTTCCCGGATTCGGGCGGCCGATCGGCCTGCCGCGGCTCGTTCGATTGCGTTTCTTTCTCAGACGCCGGGCGTATATCCTCCTCACTGGGAGGAAGGGGGGAAGGAGAGGGCTCC
>JBGUED010000306.1:0-3733 GCA_041821525.1 Candidatus Aminicenantaceae bacterium
AAGGAACGTCTCAAGGAACTCCTGCCCACGAAGGCGGGCATCACCTACGAGTACGGCCAGCGCTTCGGGCGCGGCGGCCATGCTTCCGGAGTCACTGTAGAGCTCATCGGGATGGACTACACGACGCTCACCGAGTTGGCACCCTTGGTGATCGAAAGGCTCCGGACTGTGGAGAACGTGGAAGACGTCACCAGCGACCTGGAAGGCGGGGACACCCAGCTCATGGTCGAAGTGGACCGCGAGCGGGCGGAAAGTTCAGGCGTGAGCAGCCGGATGGTGGCCCAGACCATCTCCAATTCCCTGTCTGAGCGCCCCATCGGCAAGTTCAAGACCGAGAACCGCGAGATCGACATCATCCTGAAGATCCAGGGGGACGACGGATTCAGCGAGGAGGACCTCAGGAACCTGAGCCTGAATACCCAGGACAAGCGGATCCCCCTGACCGCCATCTCGAACATCACCTTTCGCGCGGGCTCCACCTCCATCCGCAAGGAGAACAAGAAGTCCAAGCTGATGATCAACGTCAACACCAAGTCCGAGGGCATGATGGGCGTCTCCAATAACATCCGCGCCGTCATGGATACCATCCAGCTGCCCGAGGGATATTCCTGGGCCCTGGGCCAGGGCTGGAGGCGTTTCCAGGAATCCCAGGGCGAATCGAGCATGGCGATCATCCTGGCCCTGGTCTTCATCTTCATCATCCAGGCTGCCTTGTTCGAATCCTTTGTACACCCCTTCACAATCCTGCTGACCGTGCCCCTTGCTCTCTTTGGGGTGGCCCTCATCTTCACGCTCTCGGGGATCACGCTCAACACGACATCCTACCTGGGGCTCCTGACGCTGTTCGGGATCGTGGTCAACAACGGGATCATTCTCATCGACCACATCCGCACCCTGCGGAAATCCGGCATGGAAAAGGCCGCGGCCATCATACAGGGCGGCAAGGACCGGATGCGGCCCATCATCATGACCGCCATCACCACCATCTTCGGCGTGCTCCCCCTGGCCCTTCCCTTCCTGCTGCCCCAGCTCTTCGAGGCAGCTGGACGCCGGGCCCAGATGTGGGCGCCCATCTCCATGACCATCATCGGCGGGCTGTCCACCTCCACCATCTTCACGCTGATCTTCCTGCCCACATTCTATTCGATCTCGGACTCCGTCACGGTCACGGTCAAGAAATGGTTCGGATTCGACACGTCCAAGGTGTAACAATCCGTCGGCTTCCCCCGACTAAATACTCCAAGGACCCAAATTGACATCCGATCTATGGAGTGGTACATAGGTTGGCGAGGAAGAACCAGGGATGACAAAGACCAAGATTCTCGTGGTAGAAGACGAGAGCATCGTCGCACGGGATATCCGCAACATGCTCCTGGGGCTCGGATATGGGGTCGTGGGAGTGGTTCCTTCCGGTGAGGAGGCCGTGGAGCTGGCCAGGAAAGCTGTGCCGAACCTGGCCCTGGTGGATGTCATGCTCCAGGGAGAAATGACCGGAGTCGAGGCTGCCGATCAGATCTATTCAGGCTACAACATCCCCGTGGTCTACCTGACCGCCTATGCCGACGAGACCACGCTTCAGCGCGCCAAAAAGACCGAACCTTTCGGTTATCTGCTCAAGCCCTTCGAGGAGCGGGAACTTCAGACGACTGTAGAGATCGCGCTCTACAAGTTCAAGATGGAGATGAAGCTCAAGAACCGTGAGCGCTGGCTGACCACCATCCTCCAGAGTGTGGGAGACGGGGTGGTCGCCACCAATGAGAAGGGCAGCATCCAGTTCATGAATCCGGTCGCCGAAGACCTGACCGGGTGGGCCCAGGACGAGGCCATGGGAAAGGCCCTCAAGGACGTCTTCCACATCCTGAACGAAGATACCGGGAAGGCCCTGGCGATCCCATCCGACAAGATTCTCAAGGGTGAGCGATTCAAGATCGCCTCCGAGGTCCTCCTGCGTTCCAAGACCGGCGTCAGGACTCATGTGCACCAGAACGCCGCCCCAATCCGGGAGGAGTCGGGCGAGATCTCTGGGATCGTTCTGGCCTTCTCCGACATCACCCGCAGCAAGCTGGCCGAAGGCGAGTTGAAGAAAAGCTGGGAACAGCAGAGGAGCGCCATGGAAGGGACGGTGCAGGCCATGGCCTACACCATCGAAACCCGCGATCCCTATACAGCCGGACATCAACGCCGGGTCACCAAGCTGGCCTGCGCCATCGCCGAGGAGATGAAGCTCTCAGAGAACCAGATGGAAGGAGTGCGTCTGGCCGGCGGACTACACGACCTGGGGAAGATCTACGTGCCGGCCGAGATCCTGGCCAAGCCGGGGAAACTCAGCCCGGTCGAGTATAGCATCATCCAGACCCACCCTCAGGTAGGGTACGACATCCTCAAATCCATCGAATTCCCCTGGCCCATCGCCGACTTCGTGCTGCAGCATCATGAGCGCCTCGATGGAAGCGGCTACCCCAACGGGCTGAAAGGGGACGGAATCTCCATGGAGGCCCGCATCCTGGCCGTGGCAGACGTGATCGAGGCTATGGCCACACACCGGCCCTACAGGGCGGCGCTCACCATCGAAACCGCTCTGGATGAGATCCAGAGCAACCAGGGCAGCAAATACGACAGCCAGGTCGTGGACGCCTGCCTCAAGGTCTTCAAGAACAAGAAGTTCGACTTCGACAGATTCTGAGGAAGCAAGAGCATGCAAAAAACCTACGCCGGGCTGCTGCTGCTGGGATCGATCCTGGCGGCACTTGGGGGTGTGGCCGCGTTCATATTTCTGTTCGTCCGCGACCTCAACGTGTACATCCTGATCCTCTCCCCGGTTATCCTGGCCTGCTACCAGATTCCGGCCGTGGTCCTCTACTGGCTGTACAAGCGCACCAAACAGCCCGAGCAGGAACCGGAAGAAACCGACGCAGAATGAATCCCTAAACGGGAATCACTCTCACCCTCTTTGCTCACTTCTCCAAGTAGGCAATCACGATAGATACCTTATTCCCTTGACCCGCTGTAAACATTTGGTTATTATGCCAAATATGCAAACGATGAATCCGCATAAAATCCGGTTGGAGGCCCGCGCCGGAGTCCTCAAGGCCTTAGCGCATCCCACGCGTCTTTTTCTGGTAGAGGCCCTGGCCGACACACCTCACTGCGTGAGCGACCTCACGAAAATGGTGGGTGCGGACACCTCAACCGTTTCCAAACACCTCTCGATCCTTAAAAACGCGGGGCTCATCCAGGATGAGAAACAAGGCAAACAGGTTTTCTACAGGCTGCGGATCCCCTGTGCCCTGAACTTCCTGGACTGTGTGGAAGCCGTACTCAGGGAACAGGCCAGAGAGCGCATGGCTGTGGTCGGCTAATCTCTTATGAGCGTGACAGACTGGAAAAAAGAATGGAAGCCCCTGGCCGTCATGGCGGGTGTCTTCCTGCTCTGCTTCTATCTCCCGGTTGGTGCCCGGCGTTTCGACAACGCGCTGTTGGAGGCGTTCCACCTGCTTAAGTGGTACGCCAGGGAGCACGTCCTGCTGTGCCTCATCCCTGCCTTTTTCATCGCAGGGGCCATCGCCGTCTTCATCAGCCAGGAAGCGGTGATGAAATACCTGGGGGCCAAGGCCAACAAGTTTCTCGCTTACGGCGTAGCTTCAGTCTCCGGAACCATCCTCGCGGTCTGTTCCTGTACGGTGCTGCCGCTGTTTGCGGGCATCTACCGTATGGGCGCAGGACTGGGACCAGC
>JBGUED010000307.1:0-3683 GCA_041821525.1 Candidatus Aminicenantaceae bacterium
GCTTTGCTCGCCAATGGTGCGGAGAGCTGGATCCTGGTCCGATTCTACGAGCCGCAGAGGGTGTCCGCCCGTCCGGACCGAACGTTCATCCGGGACACGATCCGGGATCCGGACTCCAGGGTTGCCGTGGTCGATCCCGGAGAGATCCACAAATTTCTTGCGGTGTTCTGGCTGCCCTACGACTTCACCTATGCCGCGCGGCAGCCAGAACACACGACCCTGGAACTGGATGATATCCCGCAGGAGACGGACTTTGTCGTGCTCTTCGGCGAGTACAGGCTCGATTTTCAGCCGCTCAGAAGCTACCGCAGGGGGAGATGCCGGATCCTGCGCCTGGCAATTCAAGAGAGCGTGATCCGTGACTTCCTGGGTGTCTCCCTGGATGCCCCGGAGTGGGGATGGACGGAAAAGGAATTCGCCTATTTCCCGGATGAGCGTTTCGAACGGCTGGTGCTCACTCTGAATGACTGGAAGCCCTATTATCCACAGGAGCTTACGATCCGCACGAACCTCGGGAGCCAGAGGATCAGACTTAACCGCCACGAGGGCCCGATCACGCTCCCCTATTCCCGCTTCTATCGATTTTCCCTGGACAGGACCTTCAATCCGCGGGAGCTGGGGATCAATCCGGAAGACGACCGAGAGCTGGGAATAAGCCTCCGCTCCGCCGTGATCGAATTCCAGTGATTGCCGATCATATTCTTATACTGGCCCAGGCATGGGCAGATCAGACAAAAGCGTATATAATAGGGCATTCGTGCCATGGAAAAAGACGTCATTCGACTGAGGGGCGTCCGGGTCCACAACCTTAAGAACATTGACCTGGACATCCCCTTAAACCAGCAGATCATCGTCACCGGTGTGTCCGGCTCGGGGAAATCCTCCCTGGCCTTCGACACTCTGTATGCCGAGGGGCAGAGGCGCTTTATCGAGTCGCTCTCGGCCTATGCCCGCCAGTTCCTGGAACGGATGGACAAGCCGGATGCCGACAGCATCGAGGGCATCACCCCGGCCATCGCCATCCAGCAGAAGGCCGTGACCAAGAATCCCCGCTCCACCGTAGCCACGGTGACGGAGATCTATGATTACCTGCGCGTGCTCTACGCCCGTATGGGAACCATCCACTGCCTGCAGTGCGGAAAGCCCGTTCACCGCGACACCATCGACGCCATAGTGGAGGCACTTTTTAAGCTGCCCCCGGAGACCAAGGCCATCATCTCCTTTGCCTGGCCCTTGGAACGGGGCCTGGACGATCTCCGCAGGGAAGGATTCCACCGCCTGATCCAGGACGGCAGGGCCGTTGAGCTCGATGCGGTCGAGCTGGAAGGAAAAGAGCTGGTCGATGTGTTCATGGACAGCCTGGAGCTGGACAGGGAGGAGCGGGAACGCCTGGTCGACTCGCTGGAAACAGCCCTCAAGCGCGGCGACGGCCGGCTCACGGTCCAAACTGACACCGGCCGCAAATTCCTCTTCTCCGAAAGGCTGGAGTGCAAATCCTGCGACATCACCTACGAGGACCCGGTCCCCAGCCTCTTCTCCTTCAACAGCCCCCAGGGAGCCTGCCCGGCTTGCCACGGATTCGGGGACCAGGCGGTCTTCGACGAGGACAAGATCATCCCGGATCCTGACAAGTCTCTGGCAGAGGGGGCTATAGAGCCCTGGACCAAACCCAGTTCCCGGCGGCGGCTGCGCAAGCTCCTGGAGCTGGCCCAGGCCCGGGAGATCCCCACGGATATCCCATTCAAGGAACTGACCGACGAACAGCGCGAATTCGTGTTCCACGGCGCGGGATCCTACCATGGGGTAATGGGATTTTTCGACCGTTTGCAGCGGAAGAAGTACAAGGTCCAGGTCCGTGTGCTCCTGGCGCGCTACCGCAAGTACATACCCTGCCCCGACTGCGGACAGACACGGCTCAATCCTCTGGCCCGCAGCGTCCTGATCGAGGGACTGCACATTGGTGAAGTGGTGAGGAAGACGGTCAAGGATGCGGAAGCGTTCTTTACGACCCCCGTGCTCACGCCCTTCCAGAAGGTGGTGGCGGAAAGGCTCCTGCATGAGATCACGGCTCGGCTCAAGTTTCTGCTTGAGGTGGGCCTCGATTATATCACCCTGGACCGGATGACCTTCACCCTCTCGGGCGGGGAGGCGCAGCGCATCAACCTGGCCGCCGCACTCAGCTCTTCGCTGGTGGGGACGCTGTTCGTGCTGGACGAGCCCAGCATCGGCCTGCACGCCCGGGACAACCATCGCCTGATCGAGATTCTCCGGTCGCTCAAGGACGTTGGCAACACGGTCCTGATAGTGGAACATGACCCGGAGATCATCCGTTCGGCCGAATACCTGATCGACCTGGGACCCTGGGCCGGGGAGCACGGCGGGGAGGTCGTTTTCAGCGGGCCCATGCAGGATTTCCTCAAGACAGCCGACTCTTTGACCGCCCGCTACATTCGGGGGGATCAAACGATCCCAATCCCGGAAAAGCGCCGCAAACCCCAAGGCTTCGTGTCCATCAGCGGGGCACACAAACACAACCTCCAGGATATCGATGTCAAGATCCCCCTGCACATCTTCACCTGCGTGACGGGAGTGTCCGGTTCCGGCAAGAGCTCGCTGCTCTTCGATGTCCTATACAAAGGATGGCTTGGCAAGTCGGACAACGGGTTCCAGGCCATAAAAGGGAAAGACCGAGTGGACGCTGTGATCATGGTGGACCAGTCGCCGCTTTCCACCTCTCCCCGCTCCATCCCGGCCACCTACACCAAGGCCATGGACGAGATCCGCACCCTGTTCAGCCAGACACGGGAGGCCAGGGCCCAGGGCTACAGGCCGGGCTTTTTCTCCTTCAATACCTCAGGGGGCCGCTGCGAACACTGCAAAGGGGCGGGCCAGCAGGTCGTGGAGATGCAGTTCCTGTCCGACGTGGTCCTGCGCTGCGAGGCCTGCAAGGGAAGGCGCTTCAAACAAGAGATCCTGGAGGTCCAATACAACGACCGGAACATCGATGATGTCCTCAGGATGAGCATTGAGGAGGCCCTCGAGTTTTTTCAGGATCATCCCCGGATTGTCAAGAAACTGTCCCCCCTGACCGAGGTGGGACTGGGATACCTCAGACTGGGTCAGCCCACCACCACCCTCTCCGGTGGAGAGCTGCAGAGAATCAAGCTGGCGCACAACCTGGTCCACCAGCGTAAAAAGCACATCCTGTACCTGTTCGACGAGCCGACCATCGGCCTCCACCCCCATGACGTGGCGGTTCTCCTGGAGAGCTTCCAGACGCTGGTGGCCGGGGGCCACACCGTGGTGGTCATCGAACACAACCTGGACATGATCAAGTGCGCAGACCACATCATCGACCTGGGCCCGGAGGGTGGTGACCGGGGAGGCGAGATCGTGGTCCAGGGCACGCCCGAAGACTGCGCCCGCGCCAAGGCATCCCACACCGGCCGTTATCTCAAGGCTTACTTGGAAGTCTGAAGAGACTTTCAATCTTGTCCTTAAATCCGCGCCAACACGGTCGACGCGCTCCGTTATGCGTGACCGGGGGCGGAGTCAAGGAGACTCGATCAAATTTTGATACGCGTCGCGCAGGGAGGCAATGCGCCTCAGATCGGATCTGGACCGATCGTCGACAGCCAGGAAAAATTCCTTCAGGATCACATCAAACTCCTGGAATTCTCTGG
>JBGUED010000308.1:0-3672 GCA_041821525.1 Candidatus Aminicenantaceae bacterium
GAGACTTTCCACACGTTCTCCACCGACGCGGGCACAACCTGGTCTCCCAACGTCGTTGTCACCCCCGCGTTCAACAGCTATCACGGCTGGCCCAACCAGAACAAGCTGGGCGACTACTATCACATGATCTCGGATGACGGTGGGATCATATTCACTCGCAACCGCGGCGAAACCTGGCAGCGTGTCAACCTGCCCATCGCCCAGATGTACCACGTGGCTGTAGACAACCAGATCCCTTACTATGTCTACGGCGGCCGCCAGGACGGGAATGCCTACAAGGGCCCCATGACCGGCGGGGGAGGCCGTGGTGGATTCTCGCCCAGCAGATCCCTATGGGAGGCCACGGCCGGCGGTGAGTGCGGATTCATCGTGCCCGATCCCGTGAATCCCAACATCGTGTGGGGAGGGAACTACAACGCCATGCTCCAGAGGGCCGATTACTCGACCGGCCACATCAACACCGTGCAAGTCTGGCCCGAATCCCTCTACGGATCCCATGGGACCGCCCTCAAGTACCGCTTCAACTGGACATTCCCGATCCTCATCTCTCCCCACGACCACAACAAGGTCTATGTGGGCAGCCAGTACGTGCACATGACCACAGATGCCGGCCGCAGCTGGAAGGTCATAAGCCCCGATCTCACCACCAATGACGCGTCCAAGCTGGGGCCCTCCGGGGGACTCACGCGGGACAACCTGGCCGTGGAGATGGGGTGTGTTGTCTTTGCCCTGGCCGAGTCTCCCCTCGAGGATGGCCTGATCTGGGCCGGCAGCAACGACGGCCTCGTCCACGTCACACGCGACGGGGGAGAGAACTGGACCAATGTCACGGCAAACATCCCCAACCTGCCGGAGTGGGGCACAGTCAGCAACATCGAGCCGTCCCGCAATGATGCCGGTACAGCCTATATGACGGTCGACTTCCACCAGATGAACATCCGCGATCCCTATGTCTACAAGACAGCAGACTACGGCCGCACCTGGACCTCACTGAGCGCGACCATCCCCAAGAGCGTGTTCAGCTACTGTCACTGGGTCCACGAAGACCCTGTCCGCCAGGGGCTGCTCTATCTCGGGACCGAGAACGCCATCTATGTTTCCTTTAATGATGGCAAGAAATGGCTCCCGCTGCAGAACAACCTGCCGCACGCGCCTGTGCATCACATGGTGGTGCAGGAACACTTCAACGACCTGGTGCTGGGCACCTACGGCCGTGGGTTCTGGATCATGGACGACATCACGCCGCTCCAGCAGCTGACCGACAATGTGCTGGCCTCGGATGCCCACCTCTTCGTGCCGCGCCCGACCTACCGCATGCACAGCATCGCGGGCGGGCCCCGCGCCATGGCCCAGGCCAACATCAATTACTACTTCAAAGAAGCTCCCAAGGGGCCAGTGAGCATCACCGTCCATGATGCTCAGGGGGAAGTGGTGAACATCGTGCGCGGGACTAGGAACCAAGGCATCAACCGGGCCACCTGGAGACTCCGGCACTATCCCGCCCGCCAGGCCAAGCTGCGCACCAAACCTCCGGGCAATCCCACAGTCGTGGAAGAAAAACGATTTCACGTCCAATGGGAGCGCCAGGGCTGGTATCCCATCATAAGCTGGGGAACCTTCGGAGGATTTTCTGGATTCACGGTTTCCCCCGGAGACTACACCGTGATTCTCAAGGTCGGGGGCCAGGAATACACGAAGACCCTGGAGATCCTCAAAGACCCTCGCTCGGCCGGTACCCTGGCTGATATCAAGGCCACGGAACGGCTGCAGCTCGCCCTTCGCAAGGACATCAACACCGTATCCGACATGATCAGCCAGCTCGAGTGGATGCGCAAGCAGTGCAATGACCTGACGAATGTCCTCAATGAGGGAGGCGAGTCACGAGACACGATCAGCGCCATCGATGCCTTCAATAAGAAGCTCCGGTCCGTAGAGGATGAGCTCTTCCAGCACACCATTGCCGAGGGAGACACAAAATCCTTCCGGTATCCCCACAAACTGTACAGCAAGCTGTCTGTCTTGGCTGGCAACGTGGGTGAAAACGTCGATTTCGCACCAACGGCACAACAGCTCGAGGTGCATGCCGAGCTCCAGGAACGGATCGCAGAGCAGAAAGCCCATTTCGAGATGCTGCTCAAAACGGACCTGCCTGCCTTCAACGCCATGCTCCGGCAGCAGAACCTCGGGGGAGTGATCGTGCCTAAGATCAAAGATGTCATTCCCCAGTCGGTCTTCCGTTTTCGCTAGATCACAATTGTATTGGGAGGCGGTTTTCGCGCTATCGCAGCGCCGGAAGCCGCCTCCCGTGTATTTCTGAAAAAATACGACTGTCGCCTCAACCTTTCCCAGGCTTCTTTCGTCTACACTTATGATACGGATGATCTCTATGAGGAGGACGTGATGAAACGATTCAAATGGTTGAGCATCGTGCTCGTGTTGAGTGTGAGCATTGCCTTTGTTTTTGCCGGGCAGCAGGCCCAAGAGAAAGCCGATAAAAAGGCCGATAAGAAGATAGAACGTTCATATGAGGAAGCCCTTGCAGGACTGGAGGCGCTCAAAGCGCTGGAGGCCCTTGAAGATTTCAAGATTGATCTCAGCGGACTCGAACGGCTCAGAGACCTGGATGTCATGCTTGAAGCACTGAATGCGTTGGAGGATCTGGACCTGGAGATCAACCTTGAGGGACTGCGGGCCCTGGAAGCCCAGGAAGACATGGACCTTGCCGTGAACCTCGAAGGCCTGGCTGCCCTTGAGGCGCTTAAGGACTTCGACATGGACATCAATATGGAGGGCCTGGCCCTCGCCATGGAAAGCCTGAAAGTGCTCGAACATATGGACCTGCATTTCGACTTCGATGACCTCAACTTCGACTGGGACGACTTTGATTTGAACTTTGATTTTGACTGGATCAAGGATCTCGACTGGGACAACGAAGGCGACCGGGATGACGGCGAGGATGACCGTCCCGAAAAGACAACCAAGAAGATCAAAAAGTCTAAGAAATAGTCAGAATCAACTGCCGGTTACTGTCCCTTTCTTTCTGTCAAACTTTCAATAAAACCTGTGGGATTGACGACGTATCTCCCCTGGGCAGTCTTGGTCTTTGTCTCTTTGATCAGGCGATAGATATCCTTGATGGTCAGGCTGTCATCTTCACCCCAGGCCAGGGCTGCCAGCCCGGCGGATGCAAGGGCTCAGATGATCTCCAGCTCGTCCTTGCTGGGTAGCTGAGGGAACTGGGCGTGCGGCTCCTGCTGGTACCAGAAGGCCACAGATGAGATATCGTCCTGGAGCGGCAGGTAACGCCCTCCCGAGCGCCAGCCCAGGGCCTGCATCGTGACTTTCAGGTCCTTTTCGAAGCGCACGGGATCCATGATATGCCAGCGGTAGAGCCCGAAACGCTGCTGGGACTGCCACTGCCCGTCAGCGCTGATGACCTGAGGCATGCCGGCATAGGGAGTTGTGAACTCCCGGTATTTTTCCCCCACTGTGAAACCGTAGGAACCGCAAAAGTAGTCCTCGGTCCCGGTGCCGCAGATGGTGGGGAACTTGGTGTCGCCGTCGAGATAGGCTTTCATTTCGCCCTCGCCCCACCAATGAGGACTCTCGGTGCGGATGCCGATCAACGAACCGATGAACCGACCTCGCTGATTGCGCTTTGGCAACAACACG
>JBGUED010000309.1:0-3670 GCA_041821525.1 Candidatus Aminicenantaceae bacterium
TTCAAATAGACGCGCCCCCTCAACGTAATTTCCGCCTTCCGCTTCGATGCGGCCCATCAGGTGATAATAGTACCGGATCGCCTTCTTATGCATGCCATTCTCGATGAACTGCCTCAGCTCGTCCGCAGTCTTTCGGGCTTCGGCCGGCGCACCTCCCGCCAACTGGATCAAACCCTTGATGTGCAGCGCCTCTCGTAGCCCACTCGCTCCGTATCTGGAGGCCTGTCCGGCCGCTTCCCAGGCAGCTTCACTCTCCCCGAGCGCCCTCTCATGATCGCCTTCCCGGCTCAGGATATAGGCCAGTTTGGTGTGCCACTCCGCCTCGACCCATTTTATTCCCATTCCCAGGGAAATCTTGATTCCACTTTCCAGAGTGGATTTTACCTCATTATATTTTCCCCAAATCAGATTCAAGGTGCAAAATCCATTTGTAGCCAGATATCCAGCTGCCGACCGCACGGGCAGCTGCAGCAGCTTCCAGTTTGTGTCCTCTGCGTTCTCAAGATTCTCCTGAGTTATGTAAACCGAGGCCATCGCATTGATATTCAATGGGTCCTGCGGCTCCAGGGCATAGGCAGTTTCCGCCTCGGCCAGGGCCTTCCCGTAATCCCCCAGGTCAACATAGTAGAACGCCAAACTCCTGTGGAAGAGAGCCAGATCACCCTTGGTCGCCAGGCAGTTGTCCAGAAGGTTTTTGGCTTTTTCATGCTCTCCAAGGTATCGGTAGCAGTCGGCCAGCTGTTCGTAGCTTGCCAGGAAATCGGTCTGGTTGTTCACGGCAATCTCATAATAGGGCACAGCTTTTTCCCATTCCTCCAGCATGTTATAGATCAATCCTGCGTTGTGGCTGGCCGAGGTGTCCTCCGGATAGATCTTCAATTGCCTATGATGGGCCTCTAAAGCCTTGTCCCAGGTCGCTTCCGAATCATAATAATAGCTCCCCTCGACATAATTGAGCTCCTTTTCCGAGAGGCGGTGCTTTAATTCCAGCGCCAGCGCAGTATATTCATGTCCCTGTTTGGTCAATCCCAGGTTGCCGTGGACTGTCCCCAGCTTGGCATAGGCCATGGCAAATTCCGGGTCCATACTGATGGCCCTTTCGTACAGAGGAATGCTTTCCCGATCCCTTCCTTGATTGTGCAGCCTGACACCCTCTGCGTAATATTCGAAAGCCTCGGGGGATTCTGTGGTGATCTGGGACAGATCGCGATCCAGATCGGTGGAGATCTGTTCTTCCGAGAGGTCCAGGGCCGCCTTCAATTGAGTCGTGATCTTATCGATAGAATCCGTTATGCTGGCTTCTCCGATCCCTTCCTCGCTGAGGGAGCTCATGACTTCGCGTGTGTCCGCCCGCATGAGGGAGGCGTTGATGATAAATTTTTCGCCGGCCGTCATGAAGCTGCCCCGCAGGATGTGGCTGACCGAGGCCTGGGAGGCCACATGTGCGAGGTCCTCGGTGGCGTACTTGTCATGGTCGAGGAGGTCCAATCGGTCCAGCAGGCTGTAAATCCGGTCGCCGCTCAGCACATGTACATATTTCGACTGGCTTAGGTCGGTGATGAGCATCTCGCTGAGGCCGCTCCGCCAGTTTTCGTGCTCCTCGTCACCCGAGTTGTTCTCGAAGTAGAGGACGGCCAGGGAAGGCTTGTCGGTGGGGACTGCACCCGCGGCCGACTTCCCCTGCGGATCGGGCAGGAGGCGCCAGACGATCAAGGCGGCCGCCACGATGCCCACCAAGACCAGGGCCGGGACCAGCAGCTTCTTGACGCCGATGGTCACGGTGATCTCTCTAGAGGTGAGGGGCCTCTTGGTGGCGGCGGTTTTCTGGGCCTTCTGCGATGTCGGCATCCCCTGGGCGATGCCCTCGAGTTCGGCGCGTACTTCCCCGGCACTCTGATAGCGGTCCGCCTGGTCTTTTTCCAGACATTTCAGGATGAGGCGGCTCACGTCTTCGGGGACCTGTGCGTTGATCTGGACCGGATCTTCGGGCTGCTCGCTCTTGTGTTTGACGCCGATGGCAATGGCCGAATCGCCCTCGAAAGGGACGCGGCCGGTCACCATCTCGTAGAGGATGATTCCCAGGGAGTAGATATCGGAGCGCTGGTCCACCTCCTTGGCCTCGACTTGCTCGGGAGACATGTACTCCGGCGTACCGATGATGATCCCGGATCCGGTGATGCCTTTGGTCTTGACAGTGCGGGCGATCCCGAAATCCATGATGCGGGCCTGCCCGTCGTCGTCGATCATGATGTTGTTGGGCTTGAGGTCGCGGTGTACGATACCCAGCCGGTGAGCTTCGGCGAGTCCCTCACAGATCTGGGTGGCGATGGCGACGGCCGTACCGATGGGGATGTATCTGGTGCGGCGGATGAGGCGTTTGAGGTCGCCTCCACTCACATACTCCATGGTGATGTAGTAGCTGCCGTCTACTTTGTTCAGGTCGTACATGCGGCAGACACTCTTGTGCGTGATCTTGCGGGCCGTAGTGAGCTCGTTGCGGAAGCGCTCTATGGTGCTGCTGTCCGATGCGATCTCGGGCTTGATCAGCTTGAGGGCGACGCGTTCATTGGTCTCCTTGTCGAAGACCTTGTAGACCTTGCCCATGCCGCCGCGTCCCAGCTCTTCGATGATCTGATAGCGGTCCGCAAACGTAGCCCCTGTGGTCAGTTCGAGCTTGGACGTCTCGAGTGTCATGGTGGGTAAAGGCTTCTTCCCCATATTCCTTTTCCTCTGTGCCTGCAAGATAACAAGCTCTCCCCCCAGAGTCAATACTTATTTTGGGGACGGACCTTGGAAAACAGTTGAAAATAAATAAGTTAGAGGCTAATGGGGCCACTTTATGAGGCCAATTATACACTTTTTAGGTGTAAAATGGGCTTTATTAGCATTGGAGAATTGACTTCAGCCCTGATTCTACGTAATATTTATTAAAAGGGAGGGAACAATTCTCGAAGTCCAATGTCCTCAATGTCTGACGCCTAATCCTCATGATAGCCAGTATTGCCAGAACTGCGGCTCATCTTTGTTCTATGACTCAAAAGAAGGCACCATAACAGCCCGTGATCAAGAAACCGTGCGCACTGCTGGCTGGCTGTATTTTTCGGCGGGAGATGTATTCGCCGACAGGTATGTCATCATCGAGGAGATCGGCCGCGGGGGGATGGCAAGGGTATTCAAAGCGGAAGATAAGGTACTGGGAATCAGGATTGCCCTAAAGATTATCCACCCGTTCTACTCTGCCAATCCCACTATTATCAACCGGTTCAAGCAGGAAACCCTGCTGACCAGGTCAATCACCCATGAGAACGTAATCCGGATCTATGATATCGGTGAAAAAGACGGGATCATATTCATCTCTATGGATTACATCAAGGGGCAAAACTTGCAGGAACTGATACAAACTTCTGGATTCCTTGCCCCTGATACCGCAGTCAACATCTGCAAGCAAGTATGTCGAGCTCTCGCCGCCGCCCATGGCCGGGGGATCGTCCATCGGGATCTTAAGCCCTCCAATGTTATGATCGATAACCAAGGGCTGGTCACGGTCATGGATTTCGGGTTGGCAAAATCTCTCGGAAGCGAAGAAACAGGCGCAGGCCGCGGGTTTGTTGGGACGGCTCCTTACATATCTCCGGAGCAAGCGAGAGGGGAGCATACAGACGCCAGATCG
>JBGUED010000310.1:0-3668 GCA_041821525.1 Candidatus Aminicenantaceae bacterium
GGAAGCCAATGCCGTTCTGAGCGATTCCAAGAAAAGGAGCCAGTACGACCAGTTCGGGTCCGTGGGCGACGGACCCGGCCCGGGGACTCACCAGCAGGGCTTTTCCACCGGAGGATTCGAGGGATTCAATTTTTCTGATTTCGGATCCTCTTCTTTCAGGGATTTCTTCGACAACATCAGGGGAGGAGGGGCCGGAGCGGGACGTGCCGCCCGGAGGGCCCCGATGCGCGGAGAGGACCTCATGTACACCATGAAAATGGGCTTTTCGGATGCAGTAAACGGCATACAGACCCGCATCCGCCTGACGCGCATGGTGGCCTGCGATAACTGTAAGGGACATGGCCATATCCAGTCCGGAGGCAGTCAAGCTTGCTCGACCTGCGGTGGCACCGGCCGTACCGGCATGCAGTCGGGAAGCATGCGTTTCGCCACCGTATGCCTAGCCTGCGGAGGATCCGGTCAGACACAGGGCCCGGAATGCCCGGCCTGTCACGGTATGGGCCTGATCCAGAAGACGGAGCGCATCAGGGTCCACATCCCTGCCGGGGTAGACAACGGCTCCCGGGTCCGCATTGCCGGAAAGGGCAATGCCGGGGAGGGTGGCGGGCCGACCGGGGACCTGTACATCATGATCGAGGTTACGTCTCATAAGCTGTTCAAGCGGGACGGCAGCAACGTACATATCCGGCTGCCCATCACTGTGCCCGAGGCCACCCTGGGAGCCAAGATCGAGGTGCCTACGCTGTACGGGAGCGCGACCATGAAGGTCCCCCCTGGCACCAAGTCAGGCCAGAAATTCCGCCTGCGCGACAAGGGGATCGCCAAGGTGGGTAAGAATGCACGGGGAAATCAGTTTGTGGAAGTCTATATCGTGCCGCCCGCTTCTAACAACGAACGTGTGCGGGAACTCATGAGAGAACTGCAGGCAGCCACGGACGAGGACCCACGCAAGGACCTGAGGATGGAATAGAATGAATAAAAACGGAGAGCAGAGCAAATACTACCACATCAGCAGTGTGGCCCAGCTCTATGATATACATCCCCAGACCCTCCGCCTGTATGAGCGGGAGGGGCTCCTGAAGCCGTCGCGCAGTGAAGGCAACACCCGCCTATATTCGGACACGGACCTCAAACAGCTGGAGGTTATCCTGAACCTCAGCCGGGATCTGGGGGTCAACCTGGCCGGGATCGAGATCGTCCTCAACATGCGCCGGAAGATCGAGCAGATCGAGTCAGAGGTCAGCCAGTTCCTGGAGTACATCCGCCATAACTTTTTTGAGGGCAGGGACGAGGAGTTCGAAAAGACCCGGATGTCCCTGGTACGGCAGAGCTCCGCCAAGTTGGTAATAATCGAAAAAATTGATACAATAGACGAATGAGGGACGGCTACAGCGACTCTCTCCAATCCCGGAACCTAAAACTCTATCTAAACCAGATCTCAAAATTCAAACCCCTGTCCCAGGAGGAGGAGCGTAAGCTCGGGTATCTCATACAAAAGGGAGACAAGGTCGCGCAGCGAAAAATGATCGAGGCCAATCTCAAGTTCGTCGTGTCCTATGTCAAGAAATACCGGGGCATGGGGCTGAGTCTGCTGGACCTCATCAACGAGGGAAACCTGGGCCTGATCGAGGCCGCGCGGCGCTTCGACCCTGAAAAGAACGTCAAGTTCATTTCCTATGCGGTCTGGTGGATCCGTCAGGCTGTGTTCCATTCCCTAACCCGCAATTCCCGCATTTACCACATTCCCCAAAAGCTCTCTGATCAGGTCTCAGAGATGAAGCGCGTGAAAGCGGGCCTCAAAAAAGAGCTGGGGCGTAACCCCAACCGGGAAGATATCGGCAAACGGATGAAGATCGCGGTGGCGGAGATCGAGGACCTGGAGATACTGGGCAGCCGCGATATCTCCCTCAGCGATAAATATTTTGACGAGGACATCGAGTTCGGAGATAAGATCGAGGACAGCTTGTCCCCCTCTGTAGAGTACAACATCATCAAAAACTCCATACAGGAGCAGATCCGAGAGATCCTCCATGAGCTGGATGACAAGGAAGCTCTGGTACTCAAGCTGCGCTTTGGCCTGGATGATGATCAGCCCCGGACGCTCCAGGAGATCGGTGACCAGCTTCACCTGACAAGGGAACGCATCCGGCAGATCGAAAAAAAAGCGATGCGAAAACTGGCTCGACAGCCTAGCCTGCAGCAGCTGAGAGGATCATTGAACTGATGGCAAAAGAGAACTGCGACTTCTGTCAGGATACCGGTTGGATCCTGGAAGAGGTGGAGGGCCGCCCGCTCGCCAAGCGCTGCCGGTGTTATGTGAAGCGACAGAACCAAATTCTCTTCGAGCAGGCCAATATTCCCCGGAGGTATCAGGAGTGTACTCTCGATAATTTCAAGCCCCTGAACGCATCTCACCGCGATGCGGTCAAAATCGCGAAAAAACTGATAACCAACTACCCGGTCCAGGAATCGGGATTGCTCCTTCAGGGCCCATGCGGAGTGGGGAAGACCCACCTGGCCGTGGCCATAATCCGTGAACTCATCTGGAACAAGAACGTGCCGTGCTATTTCTATGACTTCCGCCAGCTCATGCGCGATCTTCAGAATTCATATTCGTCGGAATCGCCCATGACGGAGTCAGAGGTTCTCGCTCCCGTGTTCAACAAGAAGGTTATGGTCCTGGATGAGCTGGGGGCCAAGCGCACCACGCCCTGGGTGGAAGAGACCATCTTCTACATCATCAACCACCGGTATAACAACAAGCAGTTGACCATCTTCACCACCAACTACCTCGATAGGCAGGAAGATGAGGAGGAGCAGCAGCGAGAAGTGTGGAGCCGGAAGAAGATTTACGAGCAGAAACAGGAGGAGTCCCTGGAAAACCGCATTGGTGTGCGGCTCCATTCCCGCGTACACGAGATGTGCAAGATCGTGAACGTGGAGGGCAAGGACTTCCGCAAGACCGCCCTGCAGGCCAGCTTCCGTTGACCGGATAGCTCCATAACACTCCCCCTTATGATTGATAGATGAAGGCTTTATCGTTTTATTCAGTTAGTGGTTGAAAAGATGAACGGATTTTGCTAAATTAGGCTGGAAGTTTTTACTGCTCCTCGGTAGCTCAATCGGCAGAGCGGGTGGCTGTAAAAAGGAGTAACTTTGAGTGACAGAAGACGGTATTCGGAGCTTGATAAATGCGTTCCGCTATGCGCCAACTGTCGCAAGGAAGTTCATTCCAAGTTGCAGCTTCCACGAGGAATCGTGGTCGAAGAATCGGGTGAACTCAAGGAAACCTGCCTTCCGTATTTCACGGAAAATGGTAACCCTGAGCCAAGCCCTGATCAACGTTTCAAGGTCAGGGAAGGTGCAGAGACTAGAGCGAGAGCTCGTACTCCGGACTTGTGCCGGGGGAAGCGCCCGACACCCTATCTCCGGATATCCGGAACGGGTGATGAGATAGTCCAAGCCCAGAAGAAATTTTGGGGCACTTGTAACCACTAGGTTGTAGGTTCGAGTCCTACCCGAGGAGCCATCATTTTATGGGGTAGAAAAGCATTTTAGGTATTCAGCACCAATACCTAGGTTTCAGTACTTTTCAATCGAATTTGTTACTCATTTGTTACCGGGGTGAAGTCTATCCAACATACGAGCAACGGATTCCTAATCCGTGT
>JBGUED010000311.1:0-3642 GCA_041821525.1 Candidatus Aminicenantaceae bacterium
ACGCTCCGTCTTTCAGATGAAGATTATCAAAGATTGTTGAACTTTGCTCAGGCGGATAACCGACCATTAGCCAACGCCATAGAGACATTGGCCCTCAGACAGCTCGAAGAGATCTACTTCGTCGACGACAGAGAAATGGAAGAAATATTGTCTGATCCGAGTCTGCTGAAAAGAATGAAGAAGGCAAGTGAACAGGCAAGGAGTAAGAAGGGCCGGTTTGTTGAGTGAATTCCGCATCTATGAAACCCTCCAATATCAGGAAGATCTGACGAAAAACTTTGGGGCTAGGGAACAGAAGATCGCTTCGAAACTGAGAGCCTACGTCTACCCCCAACTCCGCCAGCGGCCGTACTACGGGAAAAATATCAAGAAACTCAGGGGATACACGCCCGAGACCTGGCGATATCGTATCGGGAATGCTCGCTTTTTCTATGAGATCGATGACAAACAGAAAATCATCTTTATGATCTCCGCAGACCTCCGATCTCGAAGCTACTAAAAAAACAGTCTGTATTCAGGCCTTGTACTTCGTTAAAAGCACATCCAGGTCCTTTAGGAAATCGGGCATGTCGTCCTCGGGGATCTTGAAGATACGCTTCACGACATAGTGGGTGAGGAAGGCCTGCTGATCCCCGCGGTGGGGAGGCTCGAAGATCACCACATCGTCGACCCGGCCGCCCAGGTAGCTGGTGTCGCTCGCGACCGCATAGAGGTGGTTTCGCAGGCTGGAAAACTGCGGATCGTGACACATGACCAGGGCATCCCGGATGCAGCGGGAGATGTGAGTGGGGCTCGAGACCAGGATGATCTTTTCCACACTCTGTTCGAGGAAGATCCGGGCGCCCTCTTCCATCTCCTCTCTCGTGTTCTGGGAGCGGCACTCAGGGATGGAGATCGAGGCCAGCCGGGATCGAGCCGCCTCCAGGTCGATCCCCTCGAACCAGGAGAAGGCACTCAGTTCCTGGAAATGATCCAGCATGTAATTAAGTGTATACTCGCCTTCCTTCTTGCCGTCTTTTTCGGAGGCGCCTGTGCCGAGGACCATGAGGTCGGCGTCCTCCTGCAGGGCCACGGACACGGCCTTGGGGATCCTCCCCATCTCATCCGGCGGATTCCCCCACATGATCCCTCGCCAGTTCAGGGCTCCCAGATGACAGCCGTGGACGAGCACACCTATTTTCATGTTGAATTACGGCACTACTTGATCTTGATTCCCTCTATTTCAATGCTCATGGCGACGATGTTTATGCTGCATGTGCTGATTTTACCTGCATCGTCTTTACCGAACCGAACCTCAAGGGCCTGGCCATCGGAGCTTTCCGCTGTGAATTCGAACTCTGCGCCTTCAACGGGCTCACAAACGGCTGGATCGCCATCGCCGGAATCCACCCAGAGGGCGCCATCGTTGATTTGAAAGGTCAGCACCTGCACGTCTCCGCCCAGATTGGTCAGGTCGAATTCATAGTCCCCTAGGATGGGAGCGTATTTTTTCTGGAGGGCATCGTCCGACTTTTCCTGAGCTAAAAGAGAACCGGATACCAGGAAAACCATCAGCAAGCAGGCGGCAATAGAGAAAATCTTGTTGTTCACGAATTTATTCATGTTCACTCCTTATGGAATGCAGGATACCCGATTCCAGAGGTCAAATCAATCTACTCATATCTGAGAGAGCCCACGGGATCGGCCTGGGCCGACTTGAGGGACTGATAGCTGACTGTCAGGGTCGCTATCAACAGGGCGGCGCCTCCTGACGCCAGAAAAACCACAATCCCGATGTGTGTCCGGAAGACAAAGTTTTGGAGCCAGCGGTTCATGGCAAAGTAGGCGATGGGCCAGGCGACGAGGTTGGCCAGCAGCACCCAGCGCACAAATTCCCGGGAAAGGAGCAGGAAGATCTTGGAGGCCGAGGCCCCCAGCACCTTGCGGATCCCGATCTCTTTGGTGCGCTGTTCCGCCGCAAACGCGGCCAGGCCGAAGAGCCCCAGGCAGGCGATGATGATAGCCAGCACCGCAAAGGAGCTGAAGATATCACCCATCCTCTGTTCCGTGAGATAGGCCCGCTCGAACACCTCATCGAAAAACGAGTAGGCAAAAGGAAAGCTCGGGCTAAACCGCTTCAATACGCCTTCCGCATGGGTGAGCGTGGCGGGAATGTCGGCCGCTTTGATCTTGATGGCGATAGAGGAGAAACTGCCCGGATTGTAGAATATGTAGAGCGGTTCGATGGGGCTGTGCAGGGAGCGCAGGTGAAAGTCCTTCAGGACCCCAACGATGGACCCGGAACTCCCGTCATAGTGCTGCATCTTCCGGCCGATCACAGTGTCCCACTCGGCAACCTTGACGGCGGTCTCGTTAACGAGGAAGGCCCCTCCTTGATCAGAGGAAAACTCCCTGGAAAAATTCCTTCCCTCGACGATCTCCAGGCCGAACAGGTCCACATAATCGCTGTCCGTCACGTTGTAGTAGATGGCGATGGGTTCGTCCAAGTTGCGGCCGGTCCAGTCCCGGGATGTGAAGGTGTCGATATCATTGGGGAGGCGGTGTGCTGCCGAGACGGCCGTAATACCAGGATTCTGCAGCAGTTCCGTCTTGATGGCCTCGATGTTCCGGCGGATGGACCGGTCCCTCACAGGCAGGGTGATGATCTGCTCCCTGTCGTAGCCCATATCCGCCTTCTTCACAAAATCCAACTGAGCCCGCACGGCCAGGGTGCAGAATATGAGTATGATGGAGATCGAGAACTGGACCAGGACCAGGACATTGCGAAGCAGCGATCCCTTCTTACTGCGTGTGAAGGAACGGCTCAGGACCGTGATCGGCTTGAAGCCGGATATGCTGAGGGCCGGATAGCTGCCTGCGAAAAGCCCGACAACCACAACAATGAAGACCAGGCCGAAAAAGAGCTGCGGATTGGCCACCGGATCAAAGCTGAGCTCTCTCTCCACCAGGCCGTTGAAGGCCGGCAGGGCAAACTTAATCAAAATGAGGGAAAGCCCCATCGCAAGCAGGGCCGTGGCCAAGGACTCCCCCAGGAACTGCATGATCAGCTGCCCCCTGCGGGCTCCGACAACCTTGCGCATCCCCACCTCTTTGCCCCGCCTGATGGCACGAGCGGTAGCCAGGTTCATGTAGTTGACACATGCGATAAACAGAATGAGGAAAGCGATCGACGAGAAAAGGAACACATATTTGATGTCGTTGTTAACGCTGACCTCCTGCATCCGGTGGGAGTGGAGGTGGATCCCGGTCACGGGCTGGATCTCATAGAGAGATGGAAACGGTTCCTTCATGCCGGCCTGAATGAATAGAGGCCTTTCGATGACGGGGTGGATCTTGCTCTCGAAGGCCGCAGGGTCGGTCCCCTCCCGCAGCAGCGCATACGTGTAGCAGTAGTTAGACATCCAGCTCGTGATATCGTTATCATACACCTGGAAATAGGCCATATAGGGGACCACGACATCCATCACCAGATGGGAATTGGCCGGCATGCTTTCAAACACGCCTGATACGACAAAGTTGTTTTGCGAATTGACGGCCAGGACCTTCCCCATGGGATCATCCTCACCGAAATACCTCCGGGCGGTTTCCTCTGTGATCACTGCATGATCCAGAGCTAATATGGAGCTGTCGGCTTTTCCCATG
>JBGUED010000312.1:0-3625 GCA_041821525.1 Candidatus Aminicenantaceae bacterium
CTGCCATCTCAGAAGCCGAGTCGTGCCGATCGTCTGGGTTTTTCTTGAGGGCCCGGGTAATGACCTTTTGAATTTCTACAGGGACGTCCGGTTTGATCTCTTTTAATGGCGCAGGGCTCTCATGGACTATGGAATACAGGTAGGACGCCTCTGTATCCCCTTGGAACGGGAGTTGGCCTCCAAACATCTCGTAGAGGATGACGCCCAAGGACCAGATGTCCGAGCGCCGATCGACTGCCTTACCCTGAGCCTGCTCGGGCGACATGTAGGCCACGGTTCCCATGACCATGGCGGTGCGCGTGATCTGTGTCCCGTGCAGCATCTTGACCAGCCCGAAGTCCATTATCTTGACCTGCCCCTTGGGGGTGATCATGATGTTCGAGCTCTTGATGTCCCGATGGACGAATCCCTGCTCGTGCGCCTCCTCCAGGCCACAAGCTATCTGGATGGCGATGTCTAGATTTTCTGATAGTGTCATGGGATCGGACCGGAGGGTTTGCTTGAGATTTTTTCCCTCAATAAATTCCATGGCTATGAAGATCCGGCCGTCGGCCTCCTCGATCTCATAGACGGTGTTGATGTTGGGATGATTCAGGCATGCGGCTGCCTGTGCTTCCTGGATGAAGCGCGTGCGGGTTTGATGGTCCTGGACGGCCTCTCGGGATATGAATTTGAGGGCGACCGTGCGTTTGAGTTTGGTGTCCTCGGCCTTGTAGACCGTGCCCATTCCGCCCTCGGCGATCTTCTCCAGGATCTTGTAATGAGAAATCTTCGTCCCGATCGTCAGGTCCATATTCACCCCTGTTGAGCTCTTATATATCAGAGGTCATACCCAAAGTCAAAGGCTCATTTATTGGGGATGGACCTCGAAGGGGAAACCTTTTGGGAAAAATTGTCGTATAAAGAAGTGCAATCCTAAATAATTTAGGGAAATCATGCAGAACCAAGGCGAGAGAGAGACATGAAGCTTCTGACACGCACCGAAGAACTGATCCTGTGGGCGATCATGCGCCTTAAGGACGAGGCCTACTGCGTGCCTATCCGTGACCGGGTTTCCGAGGTCACACGCGAGGAGTGGCCCCTGGGATCCATCTACATGCCCCTGGACCGGCTGGTGAAAAACGGCTTCCTCACCTCGTGCCTGTCGGATTCCACACCGGAACGGGGCGGAAGGCGCAAGCGCATCTACCGGCTGACGCCCGAAGGGTACGAGGCTCTGGAAAAAGCCCGGGATGTCCAGCTCAAGATGTGGGAACACTTGCCGGCAGAGCTTAAAGAGTCGTGACATGATCGAGCAGCAGAAGGCCTCCTTCCCTCCTGAAACAGCGGAGTGGATCCTGAGCCGGATCTTACGGGACGAGGTCTGGAACACTCCCTTGGGAGATTTCGAGGAAGTCTATCGCTCGATCGCCCTGGAGCACGGAGTCTTCCGGGCCAGGCTGTGGTATTGGGGACAGATCCTGCGCCTGCTCCCGGGAAAAACCATAAACACTGTGTATTGGAGATTGAATATGTTCAAGAACGACATGAAGATGGCCCTCCGGACCATCAAACGCAACAAAGGCTACACCTTCATCAACATGACAGGGCTGGCAGTGGGGATCGCCAGCTGCCTGCTCATCCTGCTTTTTGTGCAGCATGAGCTCAGCTATGACAAGTTTCATGAAAAGGCCGACCGGATCGTCCGCATCGGTATGCAGGCCGAGCTCGGAACCAACAGCTTCACGATCGCCGACGGGCCCTCTCCCCTGGCGGAAGCCCTGCGCAACGACCTGCCCGAGGTGGTCGATTCGACCCGGCTGTTCGCGGTCAGGCAGACCTATCTCCAATACGAGGACAAGCAGTTCAAGGAAGAAGACTTTATCTATGCTGATCCGAACGTGTTCGATGTCTTCACCTTGAACCTGATCGCCGGGAATCCCAAGACGGCCCTGGCCCAGCCCGATTCGATCCTGATCACGCCCGCCATTGCCGAGAAATACTTCGGCAGCATGGATGTCCTGGGCAGGGTGATCCAGGGGGAGAACGACAGGTCATTCAAGGTCACGGGGATCATCCAGGAGCTCCCGGACAACTCCCATTTTCATTTTGACCTGATGGCTTCATCCCTGGGATATCCCCCGAGCGAGGCTTCGGACTGGATCAGCAACGGCTGCTTCACCTACCTGGTCTTGGATGGGAACATCTCTGTCTCACAGCTGGAGGCCAAGCTCCCAGAACTGACTAAACAGTACATCGAGCCGACCATCCAGGAAGGCTTCGGCATGAGCTTCGACAAGTTCCTGGAGACCGGGAACTTCTTCGGATTCTTTGCTTTGCCCCTGCTCGACATCCACCTCCATTCCGCAGTGGACAACGATTGGGAACCCTCGGGAAGCTACGATACGGTCGTCATCTTCACAGCCATCGCTCTCGTGATCCTGCTCGTGGCCTGCATCAATTTCACTAACCTGGCCACGGCACGCGCTAGCAAGCGCGCCAACGAGGTCGGGATCCGGAAGGTCGTGGGTTCCTACCGGCGGCAGCTAGTGCAGCAGTTCCTTACCGAGTCCCTTTTCCTCAGCCTCGTCGCTTTTATGATCGCCCTGGCCCTGGTGCGCGCCGCTCTGCCGGGATTCAACAAGCTCATGGACAAGGAGATTTCCATGGCCGTGCTGGGGACCTGGTACATCCCGCCGCTCATGGTCCTGTTCGCGCTGGCCGTGGGGATCCTGGCCGGAGTGTATCCCGCCTTCATGCTGGCGGCGTTCCGTCCGGCGGCCGTGCTCAAGGGCAAGATGCAGTCCTCTGCGAGGGGGCGGCGGCTCCGCAATGGCCTGGTCGTTTTCCAGTTTTTCACCACGGTCTCCCTCTTCATCGGCACCATCATGATCTTCAATCAGCTCCAATTCATGCAGAACAAAGACCTGGGATTTGACAAGGAACACGTCGTGGTGGTCCAGAACGCGTACATGATCGGGGACCAGCAGGAGGCCTTCAAGGCCGAACTCAAAAAAAATCCCGACATCCTGGGCGCGGCATATGCGGACACAGGGCCGTTCATGAGCCTGTCCGCACAGATCTACCGGAAGGAGGGTCAGGACATCCAGACCAACTACACGCTGGTCAATATAGAGGTGGATCACGACTACCTGGACACCTACCGTCTGGAGATGAAGGAGGGACGGTTCTTTTCCAAAGAAAACTCCACGGACACCTCAGCTATGATCCTGAATGAGGCCGCTGTGCGGGCCCTGGGCTTCGAAGAGCCTGTCATCGGGAAGCAGCTGCAATGGTTGACAGAAGAAGGGGCCTCGTTCTCCATCATCGGTACGGTCAAGGATTTCCACATGCAGTCGCTGCATGAGGCCATACGGCCCATGGTCATGACACTGGAGCAGGCCGTTCCCCAACGGCTGCTCTCGCTCCGCATAAGCCCCGGGCGGGCTTCCGAAACCCTGGCCTTTCTGGAGGAGCAGTGGAAAGCCTTCGGCCCGGGCCAGCCAGTGGACTACGTGTTTCTGGATGAACGTTTCGACCGGGGCTACAAGTCCGAGATACGGGCCGGGAATGTCTTCTCCGCGTTCGCCGGGCTAGCGATCCTCATCGCATGCCTGGGGCTCTTCGGACTGGCCTCGTTCATGGC
>JBGUED010000313.1:0-3619 GCA_041821525.1 Candidatus Aminicenantaceae bacterium
CGGATTCTCTGCGCTACGAATGATCGAGGCCGGCAGGCAGGCTCAAATGAAACAGAGACGGGAAGCGAACACAAGCCGCCCAAATAAATCAGCTCGCGCGGCTGTATGTATAGAGTGGGGCAGCCTGCACGATTCCAACGATTTTGCTGGGATATTTTGGTAGTATTTATGAATCATTAAAAAATAGGACTGGGGATACACATGATCAAACCAACCCGATTCTGGCTCAGGTCGCTCACACTGGCCCTTCTAGTAGGCAGCCTGCTTGCATGTCAAGGCGCCACCGAGGACGGGAAGATCTATTATGCCATCGCGTCCGATGGGATCGTTTACGGGTATGTGGAGCGGACCGTCCAATCCGGCGGAGATCCCGCTTCACCGGAGATCATCGTGCGGGAAGAGATCAGGAGCATCTCGACCGCGCTGGGCATGACCCTTAACACCGAGGTGCGGTCGGAATATCGGATCGACCCGGCGACAGGCCGGTTCTCATCCTACGAGGTCGAGGTGGACCAGGAGAGCGTCCAGTTTCTGGTCAGCGCCATCATCGACGGGGACACGGCGCACATAACACAAAACATGGGGGGCGGCACCAAAGAGGTCAAGCTTAGGGCGGACGGCATCCTGACCGACCACGCCCTTTACCCGCGCCTGCGCGATGATTTTACCGGTACCGGCCTGGATCAGAAAAGATATCAGGTCCTGGACCTCTTCGACCGCGAATACCACGAAACCGAATACTCTTTCCAGGGCACGGAAACCCTGACGCTGGCCGGACGAGCCCATGAGACGATAGTCCTCGATGCCGTGAACCGCGAGATCGGGGCCAAATCGCGTGTCTGGATAGATCGGGATACGGGGCTTTTGGTCCAGTCAGAGATCCTGGGGCTCATGACCACCTCCTTGACGGACAGATCCGTCAAGGGCAGGCTCCGCCGGTTCAACCGGGATGCCCACATCTATTCCCCGGCCGGCGTCATGATCCAGGATTTCGAGAACCTCTCCTTCATGAAGGTGGAGGCCACGCTGGATCCCATCGGCAGCTGGATCACACCCGAAAGCCTCAATGTACGCGGACAGAGTTTCACGGGGACTGTGGAGGACAATTTGGTGCAGGGCACCTTCGAGATCAGTCACGCGAGATACGACGGCCGGAATCCGCCGCCCTTCCCTGATGATCATGCGGACAACAAAGACCTGGCACCGTATGTTTTGCCGGAGGATTTCATCGAATCGGATGATCCCATCCTGGTCGAAAAGGCCAGGGAGATCACGGACGGAGCAGCGGACTCCTGGGACGCCGCCAAGCGGCTGAGCAGCTGGGTTGCCGAAGAGATCGGATACGGCATCCCCGGGGGAGGATCTGCCCGCAACACCTATGACCTCAGGCAGGGAGAGTGCGGCGCCCATTCGCGGCTTTTTGCCGCACTGTGCCGCGCGGTCAGCATCCCTGCCCGTGTGGTCTGGGGCTGCATGTATGTCCCCAACAACAACGGGAACTTCGGTCAGCATGCATGGAACGAGGTCTTCATGGGAGAGGCGGGCTGGCTCCCCATCGACACCACGCTCAGAGAGATCGATTACTGTGATTCCGGCCACATCCGCCTGAGCATACTCGATTCCAAGCACATCTCCTACAATCCGCGGGAGTTTGAGATCCGGGATTTCCGGGCCGGATCGCAGAACTTCGCCGATACGGCCGACAAAGCCCCCCCCGCCCGATATAGGCCATACCTCGGCCGATACCAGGGACCGGAGAGGGCATTTACGGTCCTGATCCAGAACGGTCGGCTGGCCGTCGACGTTCCTGGCCGGATGACCTTCGAGCTGCGCGATCCCGATGAGCAGGGCCGCTGGTATGCGGCCATCACCCGCCAGTTGCAGTTCTCGTTTCAAGAGAACAGTTCCGGCCAGGTGACTGGGATGACGCTTCTCAATACACCTCAGATCCCAAAGAAGGAAACAGAGGCGCAGGACAACAGCGGCATTCCAGAAGAGTACCGTCCCTACTGCGGGATCTACCCGATCCCCGGACAGGGAGACATCTCCGTGTTCTACAGGAACCGGCAGTTGTCCATAAAGCTCCCGCCCAATCACGTCGTCGACTTGGAGGGGCCTGACGAAGAGGGCATGTGGTCACGTCCTGACAATCAAAGCGACAAATTCTCTTTCGTTAAAGACGAGGGGGGCATTGTCAGGGCCATCGTCATCCATGAGAGCGTCAGCCTGACAAAGATCGACTAGATTCACCAGGCAGGCTGAAACGTCAGCTGGCCTGGCGTTTTAAATATTCACTTCAATTTTGGTACCATTACCATGAGGCTCACGGAGATTGACCCGGGGAAAGAGGGAGTGTATGATGTTGCCAACGACTTCCGGCCATAGGAATTCTCGGGTAGCTCATGTTTGGCGCAGGTAACACACATAAAAAATTCGTTCTGCCTGCATCCCTGAATTTTCAGCAGCTTCAGCAAGAGATTTCCCGAAGCTGCACCGTCCGCCGGGAAACAATACCTGATGCCGCATACACCCTTTTCGACACCTTCGACTGGCGCCTTTACAAGATGCAACAGACCTTGATTCGGGAGGGAGACCGGATCGGACTAGCAGACCTTGAACTGACGCATCCCTCTGCGCAGGCAGAGTGGACAAAGCCCGGGCCGCCAAGGTTCTGGTGGGATCTCCCGGAAAGTGATATGCGTCACCGGCTACAAGCTGTGCTCGATGTCAGGGCACTGCTGCCGCTCATGTCCGTGACCAGGCAGAAGCGCGGGCTGAGGATCCTGAACCAGGACCAAAAGACGGTGCTCAAACTCTATTTCTGCACCTATGTTGCCAAAGCTGTATCCGGCTCACAGCACACGGCCCGCCGCATCGAGCTTCAACCCGTCCTGGGATACAGACGCGAGTTCGAGGAATTCAAACGGCAGCTCATCGACTTGGACATAGCCGCAGACAGGGAGAGCGTCTCTGTCGAGCTGATGCGGCAGTTGGGGCTCAATCCGGGTGGATATTCCTCAAAATTTCTGCTTCCTCTGGACCCGGAGCTCCCCTCCGGCGAAGCCCTGCGCAGGATACTCGGGCATCTCATCGATGTCATGATCTTAAACCAAGAGGGAGTCAAAGCCGACACGGACACAGAATTCTTGCATGACTACAGGGTCGCCATCCGGCGCATCCGGTCAGCCCTCGGGCAGATCAAGGGCATCTTCCCACAGGATGAGACCCTCCGTTTCCGGGAAGCTTTCGCCCGGCTGGGACAGACGACCAACACGCTCAGAGATCTGGATGTCTACCTGCTCAGAAAAGAACAGTACCGGGCCCTGCTGCCGGATCACCTCTCCCCGGGCCTGGATGCCCTCTTCGAGGATCTGGCAGCAGAACGAAAAAGAGAACGCAGGGCCGTAACTCGCTCCCTCAACCGCGCAGCCTATAAGGCAACGGTAGTACAGTGGCGGGAATTCCTGGATTCGCCGGCCGAATATGCAGATGAAGAGGCGCCCAATGCGCAGCGGCCGATTTTTCCGCTGGCCTGCCATTTCATTTTCAAAAGATACCAGCAGATAATCAAGGCGGGCAGGAAGATCGGGGATGATTCTCCGGATGAGGAACTGCACCG
>JBGUED010000314.1:0-3610 GCA_041821525.1 Candidatus Aminicenantaceae bacterium
GTCGTCGTCCGAATAATAGCTGACCACCCCGCCTTTTGTGGGCACCGCTGCCACCATCCGGTGGAGGCCTGTGGACTCTTCATCACGCAGCCAGATGAAACTCCCGGTGGTGAAGTTGACGTGGAATGGCAGACTCTTCTCCGCGCCCCAGCGCGTGCGGTGGTCGTAGGTCCGCATTAGACGCCCATCGCCCCGAGTATACATCAGGTAGATCTCTCCCGTATAGGGATTGACCTCGGCGATCTCGCTGCGCGATCCCTTGCCGGTGTCGATGGAGAGCTGCCCCAGATACCAGCTCTCTCCGCCGTCGTGCGAGACGTCTTCATAAATGAAGGCTCCGCTCCCTTCATGTCCGGGACCGGAGCGGAATAGGAACCGCACGGCCCCGCCCGGCTCTGAAAGCAGGCTGCCGCCGTTGCTGGCGGGCACGAACATGAACACAGGCGCAAACACGTCCTCCAGCCGCATGGGCAGCCTCACATCCTGTGCTGCGAGCGGTGTGATCCAGGTCAGAAAAAGCATTCCGGCAATTCCCAGGTAAGCGATTGATTTATTCATCCCCTTCTCCGTATGCCTCCATTGTACGCATTTCCTCTCTCCTCCTCAATCCTTTCCTGCTCCGACCACTCCAACTCGTTTTAATTAAAACACTTAACCCATTAGAAGGGCATCAATTTTTCCTTATACATGCAGTTTGGGTGGCAATACGCACTATTTAAGGTAAGTTGTCTTTTGAGTGAAAGTCTGCCATATATACATATAATCGGAGGAAAAAATGAAAAACAGAGGCTACAGGTCCCCGAGCTTGATCCTGTTCACGATCCTGATCGTGCTTTTTCCCCTGGGATGCACGCGATCCCGAAACCAGCCAGCCGCACAAGATGAAACCGCTGTTCAGGAAGCTGAGGCCGATCAGGCTGAGTCCACCGAGGCCGTCTACACGCGGGATGATCCCGGCGGATACAGAGGGAAAGAGGACAGCCATGTCCCGGTAGTGGCCTACGAAAAAACAGAGACAGGGCTCAGGGTAACCGTGAGCGTGAACCATGAGATGAACTCAGAAAAACCCCACTTCATCGAGTGGATCCGGCTCAAAGACGGTGCTAACAACCTGATGGGCGAAATAGCTTTTCAGGCCACGGATGAAAAAGCCGAGGCGGTGTTCGAGCTCACGACAATTCCTGACAAACTGGTCGCCACACAGAAGTGCAACCTCCACGGTGTCTGGCAAGAAGAGATCGACGTTACGTGACCTGACTTAGTCAAGTAAATCTTTGCTATTTCCGGCAGGATTCTTTCCATGTGTCACAAACACTTGAAATAATCCAAGGCCCATACTATCTTGGAATCGATCGATGAAAGTTGAGTAAGGATAGATTTTCCGATCCACCCTCAGGAGGCCCATGATGTCAGATAGAATCAAGAGATTCACTACCCTTCTCGCACTCATCCTCGTCCTGGGAATTTCGGTCACCGCAGAGAGCCTGCCCAAGGCCAAGCCCGAGAAGGTCGGCCTCTCATCCGAGCGCCTGGAACGTATCAGCGAGTTATTCCAGGATTTCGTGGCCCAGCAACAGCTGGCCGGAGCCGTGGCGTTGGTCGCTCGGCAGGGTAAGGTCGCGTTCTTCAAGGCCTGGGGCCGGATGGACCTCGCTGACGACGTCTCCATGCGGAAGGACACCATCTTTCGGATCGCCTCCATGACAAAACCCATAACCAGTACGGCCATCATGATCCTGCATGAGGAGGGCCGCCTGTTCCTCAACCAGCCGGTCTCGCGTTACATCCCTGAGCTGGCGGTGGGCCTCCAGGTCTACACAGGCATGCTGGGCGACCGGGCGCAGTACGCTGACCAGAACAGGCCCATCTCCATCCGCCACCTCCTCACGCACACCTCAGGGCTGACCTATGGCATCTTTGGCGACACGCCGGTGGACAGAGCATATAATGAGGCCCGGGTCCTCTCCCCGGACCTGGACGGCATGGTAAAAAAGCTGGCCGGGCTGCCTCTGCTCTTTCAGCCGGGGGACAGATGGAACTACAGCGTTTCCACCGATGTCCTGGGAAAGCTCATCGAAAACGTCTCAGGCATGACCCTGGACGAGTTCTTCGAGAAGCGCATTTTCCGCCCGCTGGGCATGAAAGACAGCGGTTTCCACATTGCCGAAGGAAAGATCGGGCGGGCTGCTACGATCTACAAACCCAACGACACACGAGACGAGCTGGAGGTCTCCATCAACACGCGCAAAAATCCCTTTATCACACGGCGGCCAAAGATGCTCTCCGGGGGAGGAGGTTTGTATTCCACGGCCATGGACTATCTCCGGTTCTGCCAGATGTTCCTCAACGGCGGGGAACTTCAGGGCGCCCGTCTCCTCAGCCCCAAGACCGTCCAGCTCATGTCCAGGAACCATGTCGGCGACCTGTACACGCAGAAAGGATATGGCTACGGACTGGGCTTTGCCGTCCACATGAACCAGGGGGAATCGGGACTGATCGAATCCCAGGGAACCCTTCGCTGGGGAGGCTTTTTCAACACCACGTTCTTCATCGACCCGGAGGAAGAGCTCATCGCCATCGCCATGTCCCAGCTCTCTCCTCACACTCACCTGAACATGACCGCCAGGTTCAAGCTCCTGGTCTACCAGTCGCTCATCGAATGAAAGGATTCCATACTGTAAGTATCGGCATTCTTTATGAATAATTCAGGTTACTTCACCGGGACAGGATTCCAATCCTTATCGACGGCCACGAACACCACCTCGGCTTCCGTTACCCGGACCGTCTCCTGGTCCTCGGCGCGGGTAGCCTCTACCCGTACCTCGATCGTGACCGAGGTGCGGCCGACTTTCTGGGTCTTGGTGTAGAAACTCACCACATCCCCCACATATACGGGCTTGTGGAACACCACCTTGTCCATGGCCACGGTCACGATATTCTTGGAGCCTGTGGTCTTTCGAGACTCGATGGCCGCGGCCAAGTCGATGTGGCTCAGGATGATCCCTCCGAAGATGGATCCGTGTTTGTTGGTGTCCCGAGGCAGCAGCGTCACCCTCAGGGCCGGATCTTTGGTCCAACTCATGCTCCTAGCCCTCCTCATTAACCCGGGTTTCATCCTCAGAAGCCAGCAACTTCGGTGCCTGCATGTGTTCCTCCCTCATCGTTTTACCATATATTCTATGCTCCGACAATCAGAACTGGCACATTTTAATATAGTTATATCCTTAGAAGCACATGAATATTTGCTTTAAAGTTCAGTTTTGGCCCCAAAAATCGAAGTATAAGAAATACTCGGTGACCTCAAAAACTATATTGCTTTAGAACAGTGATTTTGGGCACAAAATTAAATCCTAATGCATTTTTATGGCATCGGCTAAGGAGTTAATTGATTATTTTTCAACAACTTCCAGTTGTCGGAGCGCAATCATGTCCCCGAATTTTACATTCTTGATTCAAGAATTGCCAGGGCGACGTAACGCGGCTCTCTCACTTCACGCGGGCCAGGAGCGCCGCGATCCGGGCGGTCACCGCACTGGCTCCCTGATCATAGTTTGACATGGCGGCTACAATGTAGCCCCTGTCCACATAGATATCCAGGTTGGAATTGATA
>JBGUED010000315.1:0-3606 GCA_041821525.1 Candidatus Aminicenantaceae bacterium
CTTTCTGCTATGAAAGTTAGAGCCGTTATAAATAATCCTCGGTCATTCCCTGACCGTATGAACTTTACAAGATAATCGATTTTTAGTTCGACTTCAAGCTGAAGCTGAGCCGCCTCTAAAGCAAACCCTCCAGTACCCGGATCCCCTGCACAAGCTGCAGCGCATGCACCGCATATTTATTGCTCAGATCAGGATATTTGTTGGGATAGATCGAGTCCACGGCCCGGACCAGAGCCTTCACGGCCGCGGTTGCCACGATGGCGCCAGATGCTCCCTTGTCGCCTCCCCCTAGCATGCGCTCGCCATAAACATCCGGAACCATGCGTGCGATGTCACACATGGCCTCAAGCTCCGGCCCGGAGATCCGGTAATCGTCCCTGAGCCCGATCCCGTCCTCCCGGAAAATCCGTCCCACGGTAACAATGTCCCCTTCTTTCCAGGCCCCCAGCATCTCATAGAACCTCTGCTGAGCGAAGAAGATATACCTGAGCCGGGCGCAAAGATCCGGATGCTTGCCCCCGAACTCCCTGAGGATCCGCTCATAGGTTTCCACATCTCGGACGTCTGCCAAAGCGTTCACGCCAAACCCGTGCTGCAGGAGCTCCACCAGATCTTCGCACTCGGCCCGGCGGACCTTGTAGGTAGACTTCTCGAGCCCGGGCCGTTTGGTGCCGGTGTCCAGGCTCACTAGGCGGAAATCCGGCCCTTTCCCCAGGGGAACGTATTCCACAGACCGGCTCTGTGGATGGAAATAGGTGCCCAATCCCTCTTTGGCGAACAGGATCATGATCTGATCCAGCTGGCCGCAGGGCGAGCCGATGTAGTCTGTCTCCACAGCCTGGGCCATGTCCACGATCCGGAACCTGTCCTCGACCTCGATGCCGTTCACTTCCAGGAGGGATAGCATGAGGTTGAGGGTCAGCGAGGCCGAACGCGACATCCCTCCCCCGGGGATGTTGCCATAGAGAACCGCGTTCAAGCCACGTTTCAGCTCGAATCCTTCCCTGCGCAGGATGTAGCCCACTCCCAGGGGAAAACGGGACCATGAGTCAGCAAACTCCGGGGAACGGGGCGGGGGCGTCTCATTCAGGTCGAATTCGACGACGCCGTCCTCTGGGTAGTTAAGACTGAGGAGCCGCATCTGAGGCGAGGCGGAGGGGGTGTACGCCATCCAGATGAACCTGTCTGTGCCCACTCCAAACAGCTCGGTGCCATTGTAGTCTCCGTGCTCCACGCCCAGGCAGAAGCGGGACGAGCTTCGGCGAATCTTCCCGCCGCCCACGGGAATCCCCGCTTGTTCGGCCGCGGTAAGGAGCTTCTCTGCAACATCTCTATCGAGAACATCACACATAGTCGTTCCTTTGGATGTTTATTCCTTTTTCCAACAGTGTCAGTGTATCCGGGCCGACGACAGGCGTCAATAAAGGGGAGTGGTACATTTAGGCCTTTTAATTGGACCACTCCCCTTTTCTCTTCTCCCCCTTCTTTTTTCCTTCCTCTCTCTCCTTGCGTCAAAAGGGCAATTGAGATACATTACCTCCGATGAAATTCAGCCCCCTCGACATCACCATCTTTGTCGCTTTCTTCGCCGTGGTGCTGTTTGTCAGCATGTACAAGAGCCGCAAAGAGCGGACAGGCGAAGATTACTTCCTGGCCGGCCGGGGGCTCCTCTGGCCCTTCATCGGGCTCTCGCTCATCGCGGCCAACATCTCGAGCGAGCACTTCGTGGGCATGTCCGGCCAGGGAGCCGGTGCCGTGGGCCTGGCCATCGCCAGCTACGAATGGCTGGCTGCCATCACCCTGGTGTTCGTGGCTTTTTTCTTCTTACCCAAGTTTTTGAGTGTCGGCATCTACACCATCCCCGAATTCCTCGAGCACCGCTACAATTCCGCTGCCCGCGGCATCATGGCCTTATACACCATGATCATCTACGTGGGGGTCACCATCGCCTCGGTGCTCTATTCCGGAGCCCTGGCTCTCAAGACCATCTTTGACCTGGACCTTACGATATCCATCTGGGCCATCGGCGCTATCGCCGCGCTCTACACCATCTGGGGAGGCCTCAAGGCCGTGGCCTGGGCCGATCTCTTCCAGGGTTCTGCCCTGATCCTGGGCGGTGCCGTGGTCATGGTGCTGGGCTTTATCGCCGTGGGCGGCGTGCCGGAGTTCATAAAGGCCAATCCGACGAGGCTGCACATGATTCTGCCCAAGGACCACTCGGTTCTGCCCTGGACCGCACTCATCATCGGGCTCTGGATCCCCAACCTCTACTACTGGGGCCTCAACCAATTCATCACGCAGCGTTCCCTGGCCGCCAAATCACTCAGGCACGGTCAGATGGGCATCATCTTCGCAGCCTTTCTCAAGCTGCTCATCCCCTTTATCATCGTAATGCCGGGCATCATGGCCTACCAGCTCTACCACGACCAGATCGTTTCCGGAACCGCTGACGCGGCCTATCCTCTGCTTATCCGCAACCTGGTTCCGGGCGGCCTGCGCGGATTCATGCTGGCTGCCATCGCCGGGGCGGTTATAAGCTCTCTGGCCTCCATGCTCAACTCGGCCTCCACCATCTTCACCATGGACCTCTACAAACGCTACTGGCGGCAGGACGCGCCCCAGAAGTCCGTCGTGTTTATCGGCCGGTCCATGACGCTCGTCTTTGTGTTCATCGGTTGTTTTATCGCTCCCCAGCTGGGACACCCCCGCTTCCATGGAATCTTCAATTACATCCAGGAGTTCCAGGGCTACATATCGCCGGGCATCCTGGCCGCGTTCCTGTTCGGGCTGATCTTCAAGCGAGCGCCCGGCGCGGCGGCTGTGACGGCGCTCGTCGCCAACCCTCTGATCTATGGTTTTCTTCATTGGCAGTTCGGCGACATCGCTTTCCTCAACCGCATGGCCATTACCTTTGTCATCATTCTCGTGCTGATGGCGGCCATCACCCTCTGGCGTCCTCTAAAAAAGCCCATGGTTCTACCAGTCCGGGAGGCATTCGACATGCGGCCCTCCCCGGTCATCAAGTGGTTGGGGGTGACGGTCATCGTCCTGACCATCGCGCTCTACATCATCTTCTGGTGATCGCACGCTGGTGCAGTCGTCTTTATCATCATCATGGGATGTGTTGCTGTGGTCAGAGGACTCTTCCAGATCTTTCTCGCCTTCAGGTTACGCAGGATCGGGAAAAAAGGTCTTGAGGTTTCAGCCTGAGAAAGATACTCAGGCCATAGTTTGAACCGAACCCGTGGCGAGTTCTGGTCTTTCTACTTTCGGTCCAGCCCTAATTTGGTGACCAAGGCGTCAAACCGTGGATCGTCGCGCACACTATTGAACAGGGGATCGACGTTGAACTCACGGACCCAGAAGTCCTGGTCCCGGAAGGCCTTGTCCAGCCAGGTGAAGCTCTCATCGATCTCCCCGATACTGACAGCGAGGGCTGCCATCCAGTAGCGGGACACATAGGTCTCGAGGGAACGGGATATCAATTCATCGAAGATTGTGCGGGCGTCCTCGGTTTTCCCCATCCTCTGCAGGATGATCCCGGTGAGGCACTCCAGCATGGGAACCTGGGTCTTCTGCACCGTCTTTTCCCGTTCGATCGCTGCC
>JBGUED010000316.1:0-3596 GCA_041821525.1 Candidatus Aminicenantaceae bacterium
TGTGGCATTCCTGGAAGAAGCGCCGGAGAGGGTCAAGGCCCAGGCCTATGACCTGGTGCTCAACGGTGTGGAGATCGGGGGAGGGTCCATCCGTATCCATGACCTCGAGATCCAGCGCAAGGTCTTCAAGATCCTGGGGCTCTCCACGGAGCAGGCCGAGGCCAAGTTCGGATTTTTTCTCAAGGCCCTTGAGTACGGGGCCCCCCCGCACTGCGGCATCGCCCACGGATTCGACCGCATCATCATGCTCCTGGCCGGAGAGGAGTCCATCCGGGACGTCATCTCCTTCCCCAAGACCACCTCTTCCCTGAGCCTCATGACTGAATCCCCCTCCGAGGTGGATGACCGGCAGCTCAAGGAGCTGGGCCTCAAGCTGGATCGTCCCGAAGAATAGCAGAGTCCACGTCTGCGGCGTCCCTGCCTTCCGGCGATAATCTTCTTCTCAGCAGCATTTCTTTTTTTTCTTGCGCGACCCGGCCCCTCCACCGCCCAGAAAGGCTCCGGCCCCGAGCAGGAATCCCAAGTCATACCAGCTGCCGCTGTTGCCGACCTCGTACATCCGGACGCTGTCGGTGAACAGCCCGATGATGAAGGTGAAGACACAGATGAAGCCGTGCCAGAGCCCGGCAAAGAATCCCGCCGGCTTCTCTTCGAAGCGGACATTCCCGGGAGCGCAGCTGATGCTGACCAGGAAAAGCACCAGTACGGCCACCATGACCACAGACTTAACTCTCATTCCAATTCTCCTTTCTTTTTCATTCTTTCAAGCTTTGCTTTTTTGCCTTGACGTGCTCAGCGTAAATCTTTTTCAGGTCCCCTCCATCTTCTGGGCGCCACAGGATCCTTCAGTCTGTTCGAGCGGGCATTTTGTGATTTCGGCCTCGATCGCTGCCAGCCGCAGGCATTCTTGCCTGGCTAGGGGCACATCCAGGGACCTGGGGGAGGCTCCGTAGATGCGATGGAAATTGCCCTGCAGGATATTGTGAAGGGCCTCATCGGGCAGGTTCAGTCCCCGGATCACGCCGTCTTCGGGCGGGCCTAGCAGGAAATCTGCTCCGTCAGGCACCAGAAAGGCCTCGTCCCCGCTGAGGAAGCGGAAAACGATGCCGGTTCGGTACCGGGCCTCTGTGATCGAGTGCTCGCTCAGAATATCTGTTCCGAAGAGAATGCGATCGCTGAAGCGGGTGAAGAAGTCCCGGGAACGGTCGACATCCCGGGAGAGGTTGTAGTAGAGCTCGATCCCCGGCGCCAGGTCGAAATGGGCCCCGGGAAAACTCTCCAGGAAAGCCGCAGCCCGATCCAGACGAGCGGAAAGGAAATAGAAGTGGGGCAGGACCACGCGCAGTCCGGGATGGCGATCGAGAACGGTTTCTATTTCTCTGTAGAGGTCCTCTTTCGAGGCATAGCTCGCGTCATAGCCCCAACCCTGTTTCCTCGCCCAGGGGGGCAGTCGGTTCGGCTCCCAGAATTCCTCGGGATCTGCAACGTGCCAGAGCAGGGGCATACTCAGTGCCTCACATGATGTGAAAAAGGGCTCGAAATAGGGGCCGTCCACGGGTACTCCCAGACGCTTGCGGCCCGTGGGCTTGGAGGCCAGGAGCTTGATGCCGTCTGTCCCCAGGGCATGTAGGAGGTCCACCTGCTCAGCGGGAGACAGCGCGGCATCCGCCCCATAAAGCAGGCCCGCATGTTCCAGCCCGGCCAGGAGATAGAACCGGTCCGGATGCCGGGCCTTCAATACGAATCCCGCCGGATTGGTGTTGGTGGCCAGGTCCTCGTACTGACAGGCGACCCCGGCCTGTGTTGTGTTTGTGGCCTTTAGGCAGGCGGTGATGGCCTCTGTCTCTCCTACCTTGCAGACATGGACATGTCCGTCGATCAAGGGAGGGAACTCGATCTTTGTCATATCGGTTGCTTCTAATAATTATCATATGTCGCACTTCAGGGCTGAGTCAAATCCCTGCCTTTTTAGGGGAGTGGTCCATTTAGAACACCTAAATGGACCACTCCCCTTTGATTCCCCTATTAATTACTTCAGGCCGCGCTTCCTCAGCAGCGGTTCGATCTTGGGCTCGGCGCCGCGGAAGCGCAGGTACATGGCCATGGGATCGTCAGTGCCTCCAGCAGCCAGGATGTTCTTCCGCAGGGATGCGGCGGTCTTTTGATCGAACAGGCTCGTCTCCTTGAAGGCCTCGAAGGCGTCCGAGTCCAGGACTTCGGCCCAGATGTAGCTGTAGTACCCGCTGGAATATATGCTCGCAAAAATGTGCTGGAAGTAGGTGCTCCTCCAGCGCGGAATGATCTCGGAGATGAGCCCGATCTTGTCCATGGATGCCTTTTCGAAGGCGCCGGCCTCGTGTTCCTCGACCTCGCTCAGCACATGCCAGTCCATGTCCAGGAAGCAGGAAGCCAGATATTCCACGGTGGCGAAGCCCTGGTTGAAGTGGCCCGCGTTCTTGATCTTCTCGAGCAGCTCGTCGGGAATGGGCTCTCCGGTCTCGTAGTGGCGGGCATAGGATTTGATCACGTCGGGATGGGAGGCCCAGTGTTCCATGATCTGGGAGGGGAGCTCCACGAAATCAATTGGGACTGAAGTTCCTGACAGCGGTCGGTACGTGCAGTCGGAGAGGAGCCCGTGCAGGGCATGCCCGAACTCGTGGAACATGGTCAGGGCCTCATCATAGCTGATGAGAGCCGGCATATCGCCCGTGGGCTTGGAGAAATTGCCGTGGTTGGCGATCACCGGCCGGATATTCTCTCCATTCTGCTTGTACTGCTTCCGATATGCATTCATCCAGGCGCCGCCCTGCTTGCTCTCCCGGGGGTAGTAGTCCGTATACAGGACGCCTACGTGGGTGCTGTCGGCTTCCTTGACCTCGAAGGCCTGGACCTCATCGAGGTAGCGGGGGATGTCCACGATCTCCGTGAAGGTGATGCCGAAGAGCTTGTTGGCCACGTCGAACATGCCCGCCCGCACGTTCTCGAGCTTGAAATAGGGCCGGATGGCCTGGTCATCCAGGTCGTATTTGGCCATCTTCACTTTTTCGGCGTAGTACCACCAGTCCCAGGGCTGAAGCTTGAAGTTTCCGCCTTCCGCCGCAATCATGGCCAGCATGTCTTTGACTTCCTCCTTGGCCCGTGCCAGTGCCGGCGTCCAGACCTGCATCAGGAGGTTGTAGACATTGCCCGCCTCCTTGGCCATGTTGTCCTCCAGGATGAAGGCTGCATGGCTCTCGTAGCCCAGGAGGTTGGCGCGCTCCACCCGCAGGGCCGCCGTCTTGGATGCGATGGCCTTGTTGTCGAACGCGTTGTCGTTGTTGCCGACATTGGCGAAGGCCTTGAATATCTTTTCGCGGAGGTCCCGCTGTTCGGAATACATGAGGAATGGGATGAAACTGGGCTTGTGCAGGGTGAGCAGCCATTTGCCCCCGTGCCCCTTGGCCTGGGCGGCCTCGGCATAGCCGGTGACGAGGCCCTCGGGCAGGCCGGCCAGGTCGCCTTCCGAGTCGAGCAGCATCTCGAAAGCATTGGTGTCGTTCAGCACGTTCTGACTGAATTTGACGGTCAGTAGCGACAGCTCCTCGTCGATCTCCCGG